>JAYRMB010000045.1:0-1432 GCA_041904995.1 Azonexus sp. | reverse complement strand
GGGGCTGTCTGAATTTTTGTGTTCGAGGCGCTGAGAGACTTGTCCACGGCGGCGGTCGGCGCTTGCGACGAACCGACCGACGCGGTGGGCAAGTCGGTGCCACATCTTAAGCGGCATCCTTCGTGAAGCGATCTTCGTAGAGGATCGCAAATTGGTTCATTGCTTCTTTCCAGTTGTGTGCTGCGCGGCCCCAGTCAGCGGTGATGTTTCGCAGCGCCAGCCAGATCAATTTCGCTGCCGCATCGTCGCTGGGGAAGTGCCCGCGTGTCTTGATGATCTTGCGCAGTCTCGCGTTGATGCTTTCGATCGCGTTGGTCGTGTAGATCACCCGCCGGATCTGCGGCGGGAATGCGAAGAACGGGATCACGTGGCTCCAGGCCCGGCGCCACGCAGCCACCACCGTGGGGAACTTCTTGCCCCACGGACCCTGCTCGAAGGCATCCAGTTCGCCTTGCGCTGCCTCGGCATTGGCAGCCGTGTAGATCGGCCGAATCGCCGCCGCAAGCAGCTTCCTGTCCTTCCAGCTGGCGTAGTCCAGGCTATTGCGGATCAGGTGCACGATGCACGTCTGCAAGGTGGTGGCCGGGAACACGGCGCCCAGCGCCTCTGGCATGCCCTTCAAGCCATCGGTCACGGCGATCAGGATGTCGTTGACGCCGCGGGTCTTGAGGTCGTTGAACACCTTCATCCAGAACTTCGCGCCTTCGGTGCCCTCGATCCACAGGCCCAGGATGTCGCGGCTGCCGTCGGGCAGCACTCCCAGGGCCAGGTAGATGGCTTTGTTTCGTACGACGGCGTCTTCCTTGATCTTCACGCGCAGCGCATCAAAGAAGACCACCGGGTACATCGGCTCCAGCGGGCGCGCCTGCCAGGCCGTCACCTCAGCCATCACCGCCTCGGTCACGCTGCTGATGAACTCCGCACAAACCTCGGTGGCGTAGGACTCGCGCAGGAAGCCCTGGATCTCGCGCATGGTCATGCCGCGCGCATACAGGGCAATGATGTTGTCATCAAAGCCCGTGAAGCGCCGCTCGTGTTTGGGGATGAGGATCGGCTCGAAGCTGCCGTCCCGGTCCCGGGGCACATCGATGCGCACCGGCCCTTCACCGGTGAGCACGGTCTTGCCTGTCCTGCCATTGCGCTGGTTGGCTGCTGCGTCGGGCTTGGACGCGCCGGCAGGGTAGCCCAGGTGGTGACCCAGCTCGGCGCCCATGGCGCGCTCGATAAGGGCCTTCTTGAACGCCATGGAGGCCGCGTTCACGGCCTCCCCGGTCATCGGCCCCGTGACAAACTGGTCAATCAGTTCGTTGGAGATTTTCGGCAGCGCCGCACTCCTGGCCGCTATGGCCGCATTCTTCAGCTTCGTCTTGCTTGGCATAAATGGTCCTGTAGATCATATTTATGCCTCAAACACAAAATTCAGGACAGGCTC
>JAYRMB010000032.1:0-8265 GCA_041904995.1 Azonexus sp. | reverse complement strand
GACCCCGATGACAAACTGCGCGCCCATGCCTCAGAAATGGGCTGGAAAATCATCAGTTTGCGGTAGAATCCGCGTTTTTCTGCAGCGCAATACGCGCGCCACGATCAGAGTCCAGTGATCCGCAAGCTCATTTCCCGCGTCTTCAGCGGCAAGAAACCCGCCGCCAACCGCCACGAACCCGCCGTCATTCCCGTCTCCAGCCACGGTATCACGCGCGACCGCATCAGCAGCGGCAGCCGCCGCACCTGCGAGACGCTGCAACAGCATGGCTACAAGGCCTACGTCGTCGGCGGCGCCGTGCGCGACCTGCTGATCGGCGCCGAGCCGAAGGATTTCGACGTCGCCACCGACGCCACGCCGGAGCAGGTACGCCATTGCTTCCGCCGCTCGCGCATCATCGGCCGCCGCTTCCAGATCGTGCACGTGATGATGGGGCAGGAAACCATCGAAGTGACCACCTTCCGCGGTGCACTCGATGCCAACACCAAAAAAGACGAACACGGCCGCGTGCTGCACGACAATGTGTTCGGCACCCAGGCCGAGGATGCCGCCCGCCGCGACTTTACGGCCAACGCCCTGTATTACGACCCGGCCACCGAGGCGGTGCTCGACTACCACCACGGCGTCGGCGACCTCAAGGCCAAAACCCTGCGCATGATCGGCGAGCCGCGCGCCCGCTACCGCGAAGACCCGGTGCGCATGCTGCGCGCCGTACGCCTGGCCGCCAAGCTCGGCCTGCAGATCGACCCGGAAGCGAAAAAGCCGATTCGCGACATGGCCGATCTACTCGAGAACGTGCCGCCGGCCCGCCTGTTCGACGAAATGTTGAAGCTGCTGACCTCGGGTTTCTCGGTCAAATGCCTGACGCAACTGCGCGACGAAGGCCTGCACCATGGCCTGCTGCCGCTGCTCGACGTCATCCTCGAACAGCCGATGGGCGAGAAGTTCGTCATGCTGGCGCTGGCCAACACCGATGAGCGCGTACGTCGCGGCAAGGGCACCTCGCCCAGCTTCCTGTTCGCCACCCTGCTCTGGCACGAAGTGCTGGCGCTATGGGAAAAGCACAAGGCCGAGGGCCAGCTGAAGATTCCGGCGCTATTCCAGGCGATGGACAGCATCCTCGATGCACAGGCCGAAAAGCTCGCCATCACCCGCCGCATCAGCGGCGACATCAAGGAAATCTGGTCGCTGCAACCGCGCTTCGAACAGCGCGCCGGCAAGCGCCCCTATGCGCTGCTCGAGCACCCGCGCTTCCGCGCCGCCTATGACTTCCTGGTGCTGCGCGCCCAGGCCGGCGAAATCGACATGGAAATCGCCGACTGGTGGACGCGCTTCCAGAATGTCGAAGGCGACAAGCGCGGCGAAATGCTGCTGCCCGAACAGCCGGGCGACAAGAAGAAACGTCGCCGCCGCAAGAAAAAACCGGCTGCCGCCGGCCCTTCCGCCGGCGAATAAACCCGGACCTGCCATGAGCACTGCCTACATCGCCCTGGGCGCCAACCTCGGCGACCCGGCCGCCACCGTTAACGCGGCTTTCGCTGCCCTGGGCGCTTTGCCACAGACCACGCTGGCCGCCACCTCAGCGCTCTACCGCACGGCGCCGGTCGGCATCACCGAGCAACCCGAATTCATCAACGCCGCCGCCCGCGTCGACACCGAACTGAGTCCGGAAGCCCTGCTCGACGCCCTGCTCGGCATCGAACAGCAATTCGGCCGCGTCCGCGAGTTGCGCAACGGCCCGCGTACACTCGACCTCGACGTACTGCTCTACGACGACCTCGTGCTCAATACGCCGCGCCTGACCCTGCCGCACCCGCGCCTGCACCTGCGCGCCTTCGTACTCTACCCGCTGGCCGACGTCGTGCCCACGCCCGATTTCCCGCTGCCCGGGCGCGGCACGCTGGCCGCTTGGCTGCCGGCGGTGGCCAACCAGGGCATCGTCCGGCTGTGAACTTCCTGAAGGACATCCCGGTCCTCTGGCAGACGATATTGCTGCTGACGGCCTCGAACGTCTTCATGACTTTCGCCTGGTATTCGCACCTGAAACACCAGAACGACAAGCCCTGGTGGATTGCCGCCCTGCTCTCCTGGGGCATCGCGCTGTTCGAATACCTGCTGCAGGTACCGGCCAACCGCATCGGCAATACGGAGATGTCGCTGGCCCAATTGAAGATCCTGCAAGAGGTCATCACCCTGACCGTCTTCGTGCCCTTCGTCGTCTTTTACATGAACCAACCACTAAAGCTTGACTACTTGTGGGCGGCTCTGTGTATCCTAGGCGCCGTATATTTCGTATTTCGTACCTGATGTCTACCCAAACGATTACTCGTCGCCTGACCCAAGCCGATCTCGCCAAGCTCTACGCCGCTGGCGAGAAGGTCGTCATGTTCACCTGCTACGACGCCAGCTTCGCCCGTCTGCTCGACGGCGCCGGTGTTGAGTCGCTGCTGATCGGCGATTCGTTGGGCAACGTCATCCAGGGCCATGACACGACCCTGCCGGTCACCGTGGCCGACATCGCCTATCACACCGCCTGCGTCAAGCGCGGTTCGGATCGCGCTTTCATCATCGCCGACATGCCGTTCGGCAGCTATCAGGAATCGCCGGAACAGGCTTTCCGCAACGCCGTGACGCTGATGGCGGCCGGCGCGCAGATGGTCAAGCTCGAAGGCGGGGCCGAAATGGCGGCCACCGTACGTTTTCTGGTCAGCCGAGGCATCCCGGTGTGCGGCCACGTCGGCCTGACGCCGCAATCGGTGCATGTACTGGGCGGCTACAAGGTCCAGGGTAAGGGCGATGCCGCTGCGCAGCGTCTGAAGGACGACGCCCAGGCCCTGCAGGATGCCGGCGCGACGATGATCGTGCTGGAAGCGATTCCTGCCGTGCTCGCCGCCGAAGTCACGGCACAGCTGAAGATCATCACCATCGGCATCGGCGCCGGCAAGGATTGCTCCGGCCAGGTCATGGTGCTGCACGACGCCTTCGATATCCCGCCGGGCAAGAAGGCCAAGTTCGTCAAGAATTTCATGGAAGGTGCCGCGTCCATCCACGACGCCGCCTGCCGTGCCGTCGCCGCCGTCAAGGACGGCAGCTATCCAGGTCCGGAACACACGTATTCGGCCTGATCCTGAATAGCCGGGCGTCAGACCCGGCCTTTCACCGCAAGAGACCCCGACCATGCAAATCCATTCCGCCATCGCCGACCTGCGCACGGCCTTGAAGAACCGTGGCCGCATCGTTTTCGTGCCGACCATGGGCAACCTGCACGCCGGCCACATCAGTCTTATGCAACAGGCGCGCGCCCACGGCGACACCGTAGTC
The DNA here is from genome assembly GCA_041904995.1 of Azonexus sp. GTDB lineage: Bacteria > Pseudomonadota > Gammaproteobacteria > Burkholderiales > Rhodocyclaceae > Azonexus. Next base: position 4,944 of record JAYRMB010000032.1, on the reverse strand, counting down.
GCCTCGATCTTCGTCAACCGCCTGCAATTCGGCCCGAACGAGGATTTCGACAAATACCCGCGCACCTTCCAGGCCGATTGCGACAAGCTCGCCGCCGCCGGCGTCGATGTGCTGTTCGCGCCGACCGAAACCGATCTCTACCCGGAACCGCAGGAATACTTCATCGAGCCGCCGGGCATTCAGAACGTGCTGGACGGCGAATTCCGCCCCGGTCACTTCCGTGGCGTCGCCACCGTCGTCACCAAGCTGTTCAACTGCGTGCAACCCGATGCGGCCGTCTTCGGCAAGAAGGACTACCAGCAGCTGATGGTCATCCGCAACATGACCCGCCAACTGGCGCTGCCGATCTACATCATCGGCGGCGAAACCGTACGTGCCGAGGATGGCCTGGCGCTCTCCTCACGCAACGGCTACCTCAGTGAAGCCGAGCGTGCCGAAGCTCCACGCCTGTATCGCCTGCTCAAAGAGATGCGCGATGCCATCCGCGGCGGCAATACCGACTTCGCCGCGCTGGAGAAAAATGCCGTCGATCAACTGGCTGCCGCGGGCTGGAAAACCGATTATGTTGCAGTGCGGCAACAGTCCGACCTCTCTACCCCAAAAGGCGTAGATGCCCCACTGGTGGTGCTTGCGGCGAGCCGGCTGGGAGCGACCCGGCTGATTGATAATATTGAAATTTAGCCGCGCGAAAATATCCATAATTATCCCCGTTGACAGCAAGACTATTGCCGTTACAATGCGCTTCCCCCAACTTTCTGGATGAGTGAAACCATGCAGAGAACAATGTTGAAATCCAAGCTGCACCGCGTGACCACGACCCACGCCGACCTGCACTATGAAGGTTCCTGCGCCATCGACGAGGATCTGCTCGACGCTGCCGACATCAAGGAATACGAGCAGATCGATATCTGGAACGTCAACAATGGCGAACGTTTCACCACCTACGCAATTCGTGCCGAACGTGGATCGGGCGTCATTTCGGTGAACGGCTCCGCCGCCCGCCGCGCCGCCCCCGGCGACATCCTGATCATCGCCACCTTCGCGGTCTACAACGAAGTCGAACTGGCCAAGCACGAGCCGAGCCTGATCTACGTCGATTCGCAGAACCGCATCGTCCGCAAGGGCCACAAGATTCCGGTGCAAGCCGCCGCCTGATTCCAGCCGGGCCCGACACCTTCGGGCAAACGATGACTAGAGCATAATAGCCATTCAATCTAGAATGGCTATTTTTTTGTCATATGGCGGCAGATATCGCCCGCCAATGCCGGCTCCAGCTCATGAAAAAACATCTATTCTTCCCACTCCTCCTGCTCGTTTTCGCTTCCGCGCTACAGGCAGCCAACCTGCCCAGCGTTCATGTTGCCCCCACCGTGACCTATGCCAATCCGAGCGCCCGCGGCTGGCAGAAGATCAATCCCGAATGCCGTTGGGACAAGATCATGCTCGAGTCGCTGCGCAAGGAAACAGCCAACCGCGTTGTCATTGGGCCGCGTCCTGAAACTTCCTCAGGACACACCTTGACCATTGAGGCCCATATCGATGAGCGCCATGCGGAAAAAGATGGGCCACAGTGGTTGGATATCAAGGGGCAGTTGTTCGACGCCACCGGCAAGGCGCTTGGCGACTACGGCTTTCGCTACGATCTCTATGCCGGCGCGCTCGAACGCTGCCGATACGCCAAGGACGTTGGCGGCACCTTGGCCGACGAATTGGTGAGTTGGCTGGAAAAACCCGGTCCCGGTATCAAGATTGCCGAAGCCATCGGCACCCTGCATCCGAAAGTCATCGACCCCAGCGACTGGCAATCTTGCGTATACACGGCACAGCTGCCCTATTGGTTGGTCAGATATGGGCAAAGCAATATCTACCGCACCAACGAGAACCTAGCAGAGGCCAAAGGAAAAACGCTGATCATGAACGTTTCAAGCGAACGCCTTGTGGGCGGTGGTGTATTCACCGGCTTCCGTTGGATCACTCTGGTCGGCTCGCTACTCGACGACGGCAAGGAAATCGGCAACTTCATCGCCCAACGAAAATCTTTTCGCGACTGGACCACGTGCGGCACGGTTGAGCGCATCAACTACGAATTGGCCGTCGATATCGCCAAATGGCTGGAAAAACCAAGCATGAATGCCAGGCTGGGGGATGCCGACACCCACACCGATACCTTGCCATAGGAAGCGCTTCTGGCCCGTAAGCGCGAAATATTTCACGCTAATGGAAAACCCGCCTGTCGGCGGGTTTTTCTTTTTATACAATACACTACACTAAACATAATTAAGTTGGAGACAAAGCATGGGTGTTGTATTCGCCAAGACCGCCAAGGGTCAGGAGGAAATGACCGCGAAATCGGGCGGCCTGTCGCCACGCGTGCGCCGGGTGTTGATATTTGTCGATGGCAAACGCACGGTCGATGAGTTGCGCGGCATGCTGCAATCGGATGACCTGCAGAACACGCTCGGCCAACTGGAAGAAGACGGCTACATCGAGGTCGCCAGTCTGACCGATGCCAAGGGCAAGGCAGCCCCGGCACCCGCCGCCCCGCTACCGTCAATTACCGCCTTCGGGGAACTACCGGCCACGCCTGACCCGTTGCGCCTGCAGCAAGCGCGCAATTTCATGATCAATACGCTGAACACCTTCGTCGGTTCGCTGGGCGCCAGTTCCTTGATCGACCGGCTCGGCGAAGCCGAAGGCCACGCCGGACTGCGGGCCCTGTACGACGAGTGGTTCCTCGCCATGGTGATGTCGCGCGAAGGCAAGCGCGAGGCGGAAGCCTTGCGTACCAAGTTGCTGCAGGTGATTTGATCAAACGGCCGGCACCAGGCCGGCCGCTTTGCCGTCTCCGTCAGCGGCGGACAGCCGCCGACGTCCCGAACCCGAGAATATTTACTCGCTCGCCACCTTCGGCTTGCGCGTGCGCGGCGCGCGGCGAGCCGGCTTTTTCTCGGCAGTCTCGCTGGCCGCGGCAGGAGCGGCCGTCGGCTCGACCGCTGCTGGGGCTTCGCCGGCCGAAGCGGCCTCGGCGGTCTTGCGCGGACGACGACCGCCGCGCTTCGGTTTGCTTTCGCTGGCCGGCGCCGCTTCTGTCGGAGCCGCCTCCGCTGCCTTTTCTGCCACCTTGACCGGCTCGGCGACAGGTTCGACCACGACCGGCGCCTCGAGCACCTCGCCAGCCGGCGTCGCTTCGCGCTCCCGGCCATCCTTGCGCGAACGGCGACCGCCGCGCCGGCGACCGTTGCCCTTCTCCGACTTCTCGGCCTTCTCGCCCGCCGGCGCTTCAGTCACCGGCTCGGCTTCGGTTTTTGCCGTTTCCGGCACGTGCACCGCAGCAGTCGCCTGACCGCTGGACAATTCGCTGTCGATCTCAATGGCCGGTTCGACCGGGCGGCCGCTGGCGCGCGTCACATAGGTACCCGACTTGTCGTCGCGACCGACGGTGAGCAAGCCGCGGCTGGCCGCTTCTTCAAGCAGGTTGCCGAAGCTGCGGAAGCCGTAATAGGTTTCGTTGAAGCCCGGGTTGCGCCGCTTGATCACTTCCTTGAGCACCGAGGCCCAGATGCGCTCGCTTTCGCCGCGGTCAGCCATCATGTCCAGCAAGGTGGCGGCTGCCAGATCGACCGCCTTGGTCTTGCGCTCTTCGAGCTTCTCGCGGCGCTTGGCTTCCTCTTCCGGCGAACGCTTCTCTCGCTCGCGGCGCGGCCCGCGGCTGGCTTCGCGGTCGCGCACCAGATCGTCGTAATAGATGAATTCGTCGCAGTTGGTGATCAGCAGATCGGAGCAGCTTTGCTTGACGCCAACGCCGATCACCCGCTTGGCGTTTTCGCGCAACTTCGAGACCAGCGGCGAAAAGTCGGAATCGCCGGAGATGATCACGAAGGTATCGACGTGCGACTTGGTGTAGCAGAGGTCCAGCGCATCGACCACCATGCGGATGTCGGCCGAATTCTTGCCCGACTGACGCACATGGGGAATTTCGATCAGCTCGAAATTGGCCTCGTGCATGGCGGCCTTGAAGCCCTTGTAGCGCTCCCAGTCGCAATAGGCCTTCTTGACGACGATGCTGCCCTTGGCGAGCAGGCGCTCGAGCACCGGGCGGATGTCGAATTTTTCGTACTGGGCATCGCGCACGCCGAGGGCGATGTTCTCGAAATCACAAAAGAGCGCCATGCTGGCGTTGTCGGCGGAAGCGGCCATGAAATGCTTTCAACTTGAGGAAGGCAAAGTATACCGCCTTGCGCACCGCGTTACTGCGTGGAAAACCCTTCCACGATGCGGGATACGCAGCCATGCCAGCGGCAAAATTCGGGCGTATGATGCAATTGTTGCGATGCAGCACCCGCAGCGCCGCACAAGCCGGGCAAAGAGCCGGTATTCGTCTCAGGGGTTTCGCATGAACAGCATGCTCACCATCGACGGCAACGAAGCCGTCGCCAACGTGGCCTTCCGCGTTTCCGAAGTGATCGCCATTTACCCGATCACCCCCTCCTCCAGCATGGGCGAGTTGTCCGACGAATGGGCTGCCCAGGGTCGCAAGAACCTGTGGGGCACGGTCCCCACCGTCGTCGAGCTGCAATCCGAAGGTGGCGCCGCCGGCACCGTCCATGGTGCACTGCAAGCCGGCGCACTGGCGACGACCTTCACGGCGTCGCAGGGCCTGCTACTGATGATCCCCAACATGTACAAGATCGCCGGCGAACTGACGCCGACCGTCTTCCATGTCGCCGCCCGCGCCGTTGCGGCGCACGCGCTCTCCATCTTCGGCGACCACTCCGACGTGATGGCCACACGCGCCACCGGCTTCGCCCTGCTCGCCTCCAACTCGGTGCAGGAAGCGCAGGACATGGCGGCCATCGCCTCCGCCGCCACGCTGGCCGGGCGCATTCCGGTGCTGCATTTCTTCGACGGCTTCCGCACCTCGCACGAAGTCGCCAAGATCACTGC
>JAYRMB010000044.1:0-1575 GCA_041904995.1 Azonexus sp. | reverse complement strand
GCTTCCAGGCGGTCTCGGCCATAGGGCTTGAGCAAAGCCAGAACGCCCTGTGCGGCGCGCAGCCGCTCCAGGATGTGGTCGCTCAGCAATTGCTCGATCAGCGCTTTGCAGTTCGGCCCGATGCGTTCAGCCTGGGCTGCGCACCAGGCCCGGTCACGCCCGAAGAAGGCCTGCGCCTCGGGTGGCAGATGCTCTCGCACGCTCACGCGCTGGCCAGGCTTGAGCCCGCGTGGATGGGTGGCGACATGGCGGTAGTCATCGAACAACGCCACCGTCGCGTCAGTGGCGCGAAGCCACAGCGTCCTGCCCACCAGCGTGAACGGCGCCGAGTACAGCATCCGCTCGAACTGCACATGGCAGTCCCGGTGCACGCTCACCCGGTGCCAGGATCCCAGGTCGGGCGCGACGCTCGGCAATGCCTTGAGCAGGGATTGCTCCAAGGTGAAGAGCTCCAGCGGGCTGCGCCGGGTCGTGCCGTGGCAGCGCACGCCGGCCTCCTGCATGACCCAGGCCTTGGCCTGTGCGTTCAGGTCGGCCAGGTCGCGGAACTCGCGCAGCGCCAGGAAGTTGCCCTTCAGGTACTTGACGCCAGCCTCGACGATGCCCTTCTTCTGCGGGTCATGAGGCGGGCAGGCGTCGATCTTGAAGCCGTAGCCCTCGGCGCACTCGGCATAGGCGCGCTGCACGGTCGGGTCCTGGGCGCAGGCCCGGGTGATGGCGCACTTGGCGTTGTCGATGATCACGCGCGTCGGAACGCCGACGAACCATTCGAAGGCGCGGCGGTGGCAGCCCAGCCAGGTGGCCACGGTCTGGTCCCAGACGAACTCGACGTACTGGTGGCGGCTGTGCGCCAGCGTCATCACGAAGGCCCAGGTGCGCCGGGGCTGTCCGTCCGGGTGGATGAGCGTCGGGCCGGCGCCGAAGTCCACTTGCGCGGCCTCGGCGGGCTCGAACGCGAGCCGACAGCTGGTCTCGGGCGGCAGGTTCGAACGGATGTCGGCCAGCAGTCGGCGCACGGCCGAGTAGCTGCCAGCCCAGCCGTGCTGGCGCTTGAGTGCGGCATGGATGGCCGTGCCCGAGACGCCTTGCTCGACCCAGGCGCTGAGCTGTGCGCGGTGCATCTCCAGGGTGGAGATGGTGGTGCTGGCGCGCCGGGGCTCCCCCAAGGCCGCGGCGATGGTCTGGTCGTGCGGCAGCGGCTGCTGCACATCGAGCCAGCCGCGAGCGCCAGCAAGCTCACGCCACTGTGCGGCCTTGCGCCGACCCATGAGCCGCGCGGCCGCGATCTCCCGGTCGGACTCGCCCTGGCGCATTCGCAGCAGGGCCTGTCGGTAGTGATGCATCTCGAATCTCCTGCGCGTCATCCCCAAGCCTCCGGGCAAAGGCCCAAAGGGTAGAGATGGCGGCGGTCAATTCGGGGTGTCGTTCAACGCCTTGTTGCCGAACCAATGGCTCCAATACGCCGATCCGCGACTGGCTCCATTACGGCGATCACGTCCTGGCTCCAATACGCCGGTCAGCGGGTGGCGCCTATACGCCGATCATCAAGTGGCTCCAATATGCCGGTCGGTGACA
>JAYRMB010000031.1:0-9792 GCA_041904995.1 Azonexus sp. | reverse complement strand
TATATTTGTCCCTTCCAATCTTCCTCCCGAAATGCGAAAAATAATCGCGGACGTGGTAAGGACATCGCCAGACATGCGCATCCCGAACCCGGACGACCCGTGGGAGGGTATTGATGAAGCGCCTCGCATTGCTACGGCTCAGCAACAAAGCTTTGCAGAGGTGCATGAGAAGGCCGCACAAGCTCTTGCGAAGCAGCACGCAGGAAAATCCCCTGAAGAGATACGACGAGAGTTTCCCGGTAAGCTTGGCGAAAGAATGATTGTAATAGCGCAGAGCCAAGCACCCACACGGCAACAAATTATGGCCAAGCGGCAGAAGGCTGTACGTGAAGCCAATTCAGAATGCTGGATAGCCTTAAAGGCACAGGGTTTTGAGTCTCAGCAGCATGCTGAAAATGACTTTGTGCGAGTAATCGTGAAACTGCTGGATATGCAACTAAATGGTGTAACCAAAAGCATCAGTGCTCTATTAAGGGAGGTATTTCCTGATGCCCCTGAGAAGGCCAAGAGCATCAGAGGTAGTAACAGGTGTGAGCGATGGAAGGCTGCTTACAACTCGGATGCGGTGCAGAACCACCCCGTGGAGGTGGCTATGCGAGCGATTTATGGCAGGGTAGGTATGAAGCAGAGAGGTTCTGCTGCGAGCTTTGGGGCGAGCTTGGGTATCCATTTGGCATTGTTCAAGGGTTGCGACATGATCACCAAATACGGTGCTGAGAGAGATCAGTTGAAAGCTCGTGTGCAGTTGCTTGAGCAACAGATGCAGGAAACTAAGGTTCGGCAATCTCTTGATGACGCAGGATGTACCACCTCACGAGATAAGGTACTGGCGCTACGCGACCAAGGGAAGGGGCCAACGGCAATCGCTAGTGAACTCGGGATGAATCGGGATACTGTGAAATCCATCATAAGGCGATCTAAGGTGGGCTGAGTAAAACGGAAGTCGGGTGCGGGGAGGGTGCAAATGCACCCGCTTTTTATGGTCGTTTTCTATTACTGCGTAATAAAGAATATAGAAACCTTCCTCGCTATTCAGCCTCACTGTTTTCGATCTAAAGCGCCTGAGTGCAGGATATATTAGCGTTTTTCTATATGTGCCCTGTAAGCATGTTCAGAGGCTTTCTGTGCCTCGGGTGAACATACCCCGCCCCCAAGCATGAAACCCCGTCTGAGAGCTTTACAGGTGCCTTGCTGGGATTCTGCTTCTCCGACTGCCCAACCTGCTCAGCACAATCCCAGCTCTGTTTTAAAAGTCTGCATTAGCGTTCGATTATGGATTGCTCATGCGCGGGAGCCTCCGTTCCCTGCGCTCTGCGGCACGCCCCCGCAGCCCCTCTGGGGGCTTCCTGAGCGGTTGGGGAGCCTCGATCAAGGCAACCCCCTTTGCACTAAAATATAACCCCGCCAGAGCGCCTTGCAGCACTCTTTGCGGTGGGGGCGGGATTATTTTTCGTTCAGTATTTTGGCTTTCTCTGACTCGAACTCGGCAGATGTGATTACCCCGCCATCAAGCAGCTTTTTCAGATCGGTTAGTCGTTGATACCGTGTGTCTGCTGGTGCCTTATTTGATGGCCTGTCTAGGCATACGAACACAAGCTCACAGCGAGGGAAGTTCCCCAGAATATACGGAGGTACAGCCCTACGCTCTTGAAGGTGTTTAGGCTTCTTGTCTTGTTGAGAGCAGTACCTTTCAGCTTGTCCTGCTACGTACTCGCACAGCGAATCTTGAGAGACAAAGCCGGTTGCACCTTTGGTGTATGCCCTGTATTTCTCCGCCCCCGTTTTGTCTGTATCAAGTTCGATGATTTCGCCCGTGAATACAGCGTTATCAAACTCAGAAGTGCTTGTGCTGAACTTTTGGATTGGAGGTGTACTAGAACACCCGTAAAGGCCCGGCACAATCAGCGCCACACAAATCGAAAATCTTGTCCATAACGATAAGTTCATTTGAATCCTCTTGTAGCAGATACGCGATCTGACTCTTCAGCGGCCAAAGCGCTGCATAAAATCCCTCAGGTCTCTTTGCGGATTTACCCCCATCAGCGCCACGATCATTAGCGCCCCAACCTGCCGGGCAGGGACATCAGACAAACTGGCTGACCCGACAACATCCACAACATTGGGTAGCGCGGATTCCAGCCATTCATTGACCACGCTAACGGGATTTTCTCGTCTCAACCCTACGGATAATTCCCTCGATGCTGCTGCCGAAAGCGCCCCAAACCCCTCTGCCATATGAATGGACTGAATCAAGAATGCTCTTGCCATCCCGCCCTTGTCAGGCATTTGACTTGCTGTATAGAGGGCCAGCCAAGCTGGAAAATCAATTAGACACTGCTGATTAAACCTATTTATGTCTCGCTTAAAGAAAAGGAAGAGAACAGCCAACAATAGAACGCCACCAATCAAATACCCCATTCCCTGTAACTCCCGTATCAACAACAGAATATTGAGCCCTAACGCCCGCAAGACCATTCGCTCGTGCTTCCGCTATCTGTTTCTATTGCGCGCCCCTCGAAGGGCTTGATTATTTCATACATCATGCGCAGTTGAATGTCATGGATCATCTAATGGCAAGCTTCTTGGCAAGATCGCCAGCGTCAATGGATACATACCGTTGAAGCATGTTCGCCGTTGTGTGACCTGAGATGCTTCGTAGTTCCAAGATATTGAAGCCCAGCTTCGCTAGTCGGGTAAGTGCATCGTGCCTCAGGTCATGGAACGTGAAGTCTTGAATAGCAGCCCTTGCTACCGCACGTGCATATGCTTGTTTCAAAGTCTCGATAGTTACCGGGAATACGTGACCTTCAAGGCTACGGGGTAGCGACCTCAGCATTGATGCGCAGGCGGGGGATAGCGGAATGGTACGGCTACCCGTCTTCCCTGATACCTTGGCTACCTTCCGTTCAAGGTCAACATCGCGCCATGTGAGTGCAAGGATTTCACCTCGCCGTGCTGCTGTCTCCAGAGCGAATACCACAACTGGTTTTACCCAAGTGCTTTGACACTGAGTGCAGGCCGCAATCAAGGCTTGCCGCTGGGCATCGTTTAATACCCTGTCTCTGGCCTTGTTGGGTGTGGGCTTGCGGATCAGGCTCACAGGGTTGTTATGGAGACCAAAACCCCACTCACGAATCGCAACGCTGAAGACATGGCCCAGCAGTTGCAACTCACGGGTTACTGTACTGCCCGATACTTCAGTCAAGCGTTCATCCCGCCAGTGCGCCAATGTCTTGCCGGTGATAGTGGCTACTGTGTACTTCGCCAATGCAGAGCGACACAGGGCATTGATGCGGGTGATCTCCACCTCTGCTCCACGCTTGGTGATACTGATTTCCTTTGAGTACCGCTTCAGGAGCTCTCCCAAGGTGGTCTGCTCGGCTTCTGTCCGATCTACCCACTGACCGGCATCAATGAGCCTTTCCTGCTGCCTTCCCCACTTCTCGGCATCCTTTCGGAGGGCAAAGGTTTTGGATTGGGCCGGATGGCCCTTACGCCGGATAATGCATTGCCACTTGTCACGCATGGGCCGAATGGTTGCCATGTTCTGAACTCCAATGTGATCGGAGTGTGATCAAGCTAGGGGAGAGATTCCCGTGAAGAGGTGCAACTACTTGAGTTGGCGAGGATTCGGAGTGTAGCTCAGCCTGGTAGAGCACTGCGTTCGGGACGCAGGGGTCGCATGTTCGAATCATGTCACTCCGACCAAAAACGATTAAGCTTACGGTTTTCCGTAAGCTTTTTTTGTTTGTGGTGTAGCAATCATGGTGACTTCCTGAGGCGGCGATGAAATACCTGTTGCTGTTCGCACTGCTCGGAATGGTTTGGCTCCTCATCGCCAAACGCAAGCCCATTTCTTCCGAACGCAATTCTTCTCGAGCAAAGGCTGAGGAAAAGATGCTCACTTGCGCACTCTGCTCCGTGCACTTTCCTGAGACTGATGGGGTCACTGGGAGTGATACCAAAGCTTATTGTTGCGAAGAGCACCGGCAACGGGCACAAGGCAACGGGGCGAAATGACTGATTGGTTGTCGTCGACCTGGGAGGCCAATTGGCGCTCCTTTCAGTATTTCAACCTGTATCGTTTGGTGCTGGCCCTGCTTTTTTGGCTGGCAGTCCTATTTCCCCATGAGTGGACCGCTCGCCTCAACCTTCTGCCGAATGCCTTTACGTTTGGGCTAAATACCGCCTACATGTTGGCGGTCGTTTCCGGCCTGCTTTTCTCCTTGCACTGGCAGCATCGATTCAATGCCCAATTGACCTTGCAGGTCTGTATCGATGTGACCATGGTGTCCGCCTTGCTCTATCTCACAGGGGGAGTGAAGAGCGGGGTCAGCATCCTGTTGCTGGTTTCGCTGGCGGCGGCCAGTTTGGTTGGGCGTGGCCGTTTGGTGTTGTTTTACGCAGCACTGGCTACCGTTGCAATGCTCTTGGTTCAGACCATAGGGATTCTGAACGGCATCTTCGAGGAGTCTTCGATCGTGCAGGCCGGCTTGGTCTCCGCTGGCTTTTTTGCGACCGCAATCCTCGCCCGTCTGCTTGGTCAACGGGTAATGATCAACGAGGATCTGGCTCGTCGGCGGGGGGAGGCCCTGGATAACCAGATACGAATCAGTCAGCAAGTGGTCGAGCGCATGCAGGATGGGGTTTTGATCGTGGCCACTGATGGATCAGTATTGCGCAGCAATCCAGTGGCTCAGGAAATGCTCGGGGACCTCGAGCAAACGGCAGCAAGATTCGAGGCTTTGGGTGAAGCCTTGGCGAGTTGGCAAACGGTGCGGCGCGAGGATCCCTGTCGGATCCGAGCACAAGATGGTCGAGAGTTGGAGGCCCGTTTCGTTCCGACGACAAGCAGCGATGGCGAAATCCTGGTGTTTCTGGAGGATATCGGTCGGGTCAAGGAACAGGCGCAGCAGTTGAAACTCGCTTCACTGGGGCGTTTGACGGCGAGTATTGCGCACGAAATCCGCAATCCCTTATCGGCCATCAGTCATGCCGGGGAACTTCTGCGCGAGGAGCGCCGGGGCGATATGCAGGATCGCCTGCTGCGCATCCTCAACGACAATATTCTTCGTCTGGACCGTATCGTTCAGGATGTCCTGCAGCTTGGCCGCCAAAATCGCGCCTTGCCCGAGCGGGTGGTGCTCGATGAGTTTTGCGCTGGCTTCGTCGAGCATTTCAATGCCGGTGAGGGGCTGGCAGACGACGTCGTGACGGTCGTCGTGCCGGCCGGATTGAGCCTTTGCTTTGACCGAGCTCATTTGAATCAGGTGTTGTGGAATCTTCTGGGAAACGCTGTTCGACATTCTTCCCGCGGTCCTTCGGCGGTACGCCTCGAATGCCGTGCAGCGCAATCCGAGGGGCGGGTAGAATTGCATGTCATGGACGATGGTCCGGGGATTGCCGAAGGCGTTCGCGAGCAGATATTCGAGCCCTTTTTCACGACGCATCACCAAGGGACGGGCTTGGGCTTGTATATCGCACGGGAACTCTGTCATGCCAACGGCGCTAGCCTGGAATTGGCCGCTTCGGAGTGCGGAGCGCATTTTGTCGTAGCGGGGAGAAACGATACGTGTCACTAGTCAGAAGCGAACGCCGGCCACGTGGCGAGCTGAATCGCGTACTGGTTGTCGATGACGAGGCGGATATCCGGGAGTTGATCGACTTGACCCTGGTTCGCATGGGCTTGGCGGCGGAATGCGTCGGCTCGGTCGGCGAGGCGCTTAAAGCGCTGGGTGAAGGCGCCTTCCAGTTGTGCTTGACCGATATGCGTCTGCCGGACGGTGAAGGCTTGGAGATCGTGCGCCACATCACCGAGCATCATCCGCAGACGCCGGTGGCCGTCATTACTGCCTATGGCAGTGCCGAAAATGCGGTAGCCGCGCTCAAGGCCGGGGCCTTTGACTATCTGGCCAAGCCGGTCGGTCTCGATCAGTTGCGGGCGCTGGTCAAATCAGCGCTGCGCTTGCCGGAAGGCGGACAGGAAAACGATCCGCTGCAATCGCTGATCGGCGATTCGCCCAGCATGCAGCAGGTGCGGGCGATGATCGAGAAACTGGCCCGTAGCCAGGCGCCGATCTATATATCCGGCGAGTCGGGGAGCGGCAAGGAGCTGGCGGCGCGTTTAGTCCATAGCCGCAGTTCGCGCAGTGCCGGCCCCTTTGTGCCGGTCAACTGCGGCGCCATCCCCGAAAACCTGATGGAGAGCGAGTTCTTCGGCTATCGCAAGGGGGCCTTTACCGGTGCCGATAGCGATCGTGAGGGCTTTTTCCAGGCAGCCAACGGCGGCACCTTATTCCTCGACGAAGTCGCCGATTTGCCGCTGGCCATGCAGGTCAAACTGCTGCGCGCCATTCAGGAAAAGCGGGTGCGCAAGGTTGGGAGTGTAGCCGAGGAGCCGGTGGACGTGCGCATCATCTGCGCTACGCATCGTAATCTGCGCGAATGTGTAGACAAAGGCAGTTTCCGGCAGGATCTCTACTATCGGCTGAACGTCATCGAGTTGCGCATGCCGCCGCTGCGTGAGCGTCTGGAGGATATTGCGCCGCTGGTTGAGGCGATACTCCGCCGTCTGGGCGGGGAACATCATCCGGTGCTGACCTCGGATGCCCTGCGGGCCTTGGAACAGTACCCCTTCCCGGGGAACGTGCGCGAGCTGGAGAATATCCTCGAACGCGCCTTGGCCCTTTGTTCGGGGGAAAGCGTCGAAACTGACGATCTGCACCTCGAACCGGAGGAGTGCTCGTCAGGTGATGGCGAGGGGCGCGGTAGCGAGACGCTGGACGACTATCTAAATCGACTTGAGCGTCAGGCGATTCTCGAAGCCTTGCAAAAGACGGATGGCAACCGCACGGCAGCGGCGCGCCTGCTCGGTGTGACCTTCCGGTCCATGCGCTATCGTCTCGAACGGCTCGGCATCGAATGATGCCCTGGAGCGAAGGGGGCTGGCTGGAAGGGGCTAGCTGGCTCGCCTCGCCCAACCATGGTGAGCGGCCGGCGGGCGCCGAAGTGTCTTTGGTCGTCATCCATAACATCAGCTTGCCGCCGGACGAGTTCGGCGGCGATTGGGTCGAGGATTTTTTCCTCAATCGACTCGATGCTGCGGTGCACCCCTATTTTTCGACAATTTCCGGGCTGCAGGTGTCGGCGCATTTTTACGTGCGCCGCGATGGTCGCATCGTCCAGTTCGTTTCCTGCGACCGCCGTGCCTGGCATGCCGGGCAGTCGATCTGGCGTGGTCGGGAAAACTGCAACGACTACTCGGTGGGTATCGAACTAGAGGGCTCGGATTTTCAACCCTACGCGTCGGCCCAATACGAGGCCTTGTGGGCTTTGCTCGATGCCCTGCGTCAGCGCTATCCGATCGCCGCGATCGCCGGCCACAGCCATGTCGCACCGGGGCGGAAGACCGACCCCGGTCCGCACTTCAACTGGGCCGCACTCAGGGCGCGCTATAGCGAACTGGATTTACCGACCGAGGTAACGGGCTAGGCGGGCGACGGCTTCGGTGAGTCGTTCGACCGACGTCGTGTAGGCAAAGCGGATGTGTTTCTCCGGCTGGTTGGCGCCGAAGTCCAGTCCGGGCGTCGCCGCAACACCGGCCTTCTCCAGCAGGTCGCGAGCGAAGGCGAAGCTGTTGTTGCTGAGCGCGGAACAATCGCAATACAGGTAGAAAGCGCCTTCCGGTCGCGCGGTGATCGTGAAGCCAAGCGCCTCCAGCGCCGGCGCAAGCATGTCGCGACGGCGGCGGAATTCGGCACGGCGCTCTTCGAGCAAAGCGATGGTGTCGGGTTGGAAGGCTGCCAGCGCCGCATACTGGGCTGGGGTCGATGGGCAGAGCACGAGGTTCTGTGCCAGCTTTTCGACGTCCCGCACGAAGGCTTCCGGCACGACCATCCAGCCGAGACGCCAGCCGGTCATTTGGAAATACTTCGAGAAACTATTGATGACCCAGATGTCGTCGCCAGCGGCGCAAGCGCTTGGCGCCTCCGTTTCATAAGTCAGGCCGTGGTAGATCTCGTCGACCAGGAAATGGCCGCCCAAGCTACGGCAGGTGTTGGCCAGCGCAGCAATCTCGTCCAGTGAGAGCAGGGTACCGGTCGGGTTGGCTGGCGAGGCGACGAGCAGGCCGGCGGTGTGAGCGTTCCAGGCCTGGCGGACCTGCGCCGGCGTCGGCTGGAAATTGCTTTCCGGGCCGACCGGAATGGCGCGCGGTACGCCCTCGTAGGTGCGCAGGATGTGGCGATTGCAGGGATAGCCCGGATCAGCTAACAGCCATTCGCTGCCGGGATTGGCCAGGCAGGCGAAAGCGAGGTTGAGCGCGCCGGAAGCACCGTTGGTGACGACGATGCGTGAGGCTGGCACGGTGACTCCGTAACGCCCGGCGTAGAAGCCGGCAATCGCTTCGCGCAGTTCAGGCAGACCGAGCGCCTGGGTGTAGAGGGTTTTTCCGCTTTTTATCGCGTGCACCGCAGCATCGGCAATTTGCGGTGGCGTCGGGAAGTCCGGCTCGCCCACTTCCATGTGAATGATGTCGCGTCCCTCGGCTTCGAGTTGGCGGGCGCGGGTCAGAAGTTCGACGACGTGGAAGGGCGCGATGTCGTCGAGTCGGGCGGCGGAGTGCAGCGTCATGGTGGGCCTCAAAGAAAAACGGCTACCCGCAGGTAGCCGTTTATTATCGCTTAGGCGCGAATGCCTGGGATCAGGCAGCATCCTTGAACAGGGACATTTCGAACAGCTCGCGCTTCAGGTTGAATTCCTTCGGCAGCTTGTCGCCCATCTTGTCGAACCATTCCTTGTGGCCGGCCAGCTCGGACTTCCAGGCGTCGGCGTCGATGGTGGTCAGCGCTTCGAACTCTTCCTTCTTGATGGCGAGGCCGTTCCAGTCGATGTCTTCGAACTTCGGCATCCAGCCCAGCGCGGTTTCCTTGGCGGCGACGGTGCCCTTGCAGCGCTGCACGATCCACTTCAGGACGCGCATGTTGTCGCCGAAGCCCGGCCACATGAAGTTGCCGTCGGCGTCCATGCGGAACCAGTTCACGCAGAAGATCTTCGGGGTGGCATCGACGGTCTTGCCCATCTTCAGCCAGTGGTTGAAGTAGTCGCCCATGTGGTAGCCGCAGAAGGGCAGCATGGCGAACGGGTCGCGACGGACCACGCCTTGCTGGCCGAAAGCGGCAGCGGTGGTTTCGGAACCCAGGGTGGCAGCCATGTAGACACCGTAGTTCCAGTTGAAAGCCTGGTAAACCAGCGGCACGGTGGTGGCGCGACGGCCGCCGAAGATGAAGGCGGAAATCGGCACACCGGCGGGGTCTTCCCAGGCGGCATCCACGGACGGGCACTGGTTGGCCGGGGCGGTGAAGCGGGAGTTGGCGTGAGCGGCCTTCTTGCCGGCCTTGCCGTCTTCCGGCGTCCAATCCTTACCTTGCCAGTCGATCAGGTGCGCCGGGGCTTCCTTGGTCAGGCCTTCCCACCAGACATCGCCATCGTCGGTCAGTGCGACGTTGGTGAAGATGATGTTTTCCTTGAGGGTGGCCAGGGCGTTGTAGTTGGTCTTTTCGCTGGTGCCCGGGGCGACGCCGAAGAAGCCGGCTTCCGGGTTGATTGCGTAGAAGCGGGTGACGCCGTCCTTGTCGACACGCGGCTTGATCCAGGCGATGTCGTCGCCGATGGTGGTGATCTTCCAGCCGTCGAGGGTCTTCGGCGGGATCAGCATGGCGAAGTTGGTCTTGCCGCAAGCCGACGGGAAAGCGGCAGCGACGTAGGACTTTTCACCTTCCGGCGATTCGACGC
>JAYRMB010000030.1:0-10132 GCA_041904995.1 Azonexus sp. | reverse complement strand
CGTCGCGCTGGTCGCCGCCGGCGGCGCCTTCATGCTGCTCGGCAAGAGCTTCATGCCGACCATGGACGAAGGCGACCTGATCATGCAGCTCGAAAAGTTGCCCTCCATCGGCCTCGACCAGACCCTCGCCATCGACAGCCGCGTGCAGCAGGCTATCCTGGAAAAGGTGCCGGAGGTGAAGGCCATCGTCGCCCGCGCCGGCTCGGACGAACTCGGCCTCGACCCGATGGGCCTGAACCAGACCGACACCTTCATGGTGCTGCAGCCGCGCGATACCTGGCGCAAAAACGATCCCGCCTGGCTGGCCGACCAGTTGCGCGCGGTGATGGAAGATTTCCCCGGCATTGGTTTCTCCTTCACCCAGCCGATCGACATGCGGGTTTCCGAGATGCTGACCGGCGTGCGCGGCGACCTGGCGATCAAGGTGTACGGCCCCGACCTCGCCACGCTGAACACGCTTGCGGTGGACATCGAAAAAACCGTAAAAACCGTGCGCGGTGCGGAAGACACCTTCACGCTGAAGAACGACGGCGTGCAGTACCTGAAGATTGCCGTCGACCGCCTTGCCGCCGGGCGCATGGGGCTGAACGTCGACGATATCCAGAACGACCTGAAGGCCCTGCTCGAAGGGCGCAATGTCGGTACAGTGATCGAGAAAGGCCGGCGCGTGCCGGTCATCCTGCGCGGGCCGGAAACCCTGCGCGCCTCGCCGGCCGATTTCGCGGCGTTACGCATCGCCGTACCCGGTGGCGGCAGCGTGCCGCTGGCCAGCGTCGCCCGCATCGAGCGCGTCGACGGCCCGGTCAAGGTGGACCGCGAGAACGCCCAGCGCTACGTGGTCATCCAGTCCAACGTGCGCGACCGCGACCTGGTCGGCTTCGTCGAGGATGCCAAGGCGGCCGTCGCCCGCGAGGTCAAGCTGCCACAGGGCTACCGCCTGGCCTGGGGCGGCCAGTTCGAGAACCAGCAACGGGCCGCCGCCCGCCTGATGGTGGTGGTGCCGATTGCCCTGCTGCTGATCTTTTTCCTGCTCTTCTCGACCTTCCGCTCGGTGCGGCAGGCGCTGCTGGTCCTCTCCAACATCCCCTTCGCCATGATCGGCGGCATCTTCGGCCTGCTCATCTCGGGCGAATACCTGTCGGTGCCGGCCTCGGTCGGCTTCATCGCCCTGCTCGGCATCGCCGTGCTGAACGGCGTGGTGATGGTGACCTACTTCAACCAGTTGCTGGCACGCGGCATGAGCCAGGCCGAAGTGGTGGTCGAAGGCGCCAAGCGCCGCCTGCGCCCGGTCATGATGACCGCCAGCATCGCCGCTTTCGGTCTGGTGCCGATGCTCTTTGCCAGCGGCCCCGGCTCGGAAGTGCAACGTCCTCTGGCCATCGTCGTCATCGGCGGCCTGGTCAGCTCGACGGCGCTGACTCTGGTGCTGCTGCCCATCCTGTTCCGCCGCTTCGGCCTGCCACCGGCCGTCGCCCTCCAGGAGAAACTGCATGGCTAATGTCCTGCTCACCCTGATCATGCCCAACGACGTGGCGCAACACGTCCAGGACCTGTTGCTGTCGCGGCCGGACATCGTGCCCGGCTTCACCGCCAACGAAGCCGAAGGCCACGGCTCGGTCATCCCGCTGGTCGAGGATGCCGAACTGGTCGCCGGCCACGCACCGCGCACCGTGATCCGCACGGTCGGCCCGGAAGCGGACAAGCGCGAAGTGCTGGCCATGATCAAGCGCGAACTGCCGCGCGCCAATCTCTTTTACTGGATCACCCCGGTGATCGATGCGGGGCGCCTGTGAAAATTCTCGTTTTTATCCTGTGCACCGCAGCTAGCCTGGCTGCCGCCGCCGAAGAAGCCACGCCGGCCTTGCCGCCGGCCGATGCCGTCGTTCGCGTCCTGCTCGCCAACCCGTCGGTGCAGGCGGCCAACAGCCAGTTGCGCGCCGAGGAAGCCAACCGCGATCGCCTAGAAGCCGGCCCGCACGAATGGAATGTCCGCCTCGGCGGCCAGCAGCGCCGGGTGACGCCGAGCGGCGGCCCGAACGAGCGCTTCAACGAATGGAACACCGCCGTTGAACGCCCGCTGCGCTTGCCCAACAAGGCCAGCACCGACAGCGCGCTCGGCGAAACCGGCATCGCCTTGGCCGAAACGGCACGCGGCGATGCGCTGCACGAAGCCGGCCGCAGCCTGCTCAAGACCTGGTTCGTCTGGCTCAAGGAAAACGCCGCCACCCGCCAATGGGCGGCACAGGTCGCTAGCCTCGAACAGCAGGCCACGGCGGTCAAACGCCGGCAGACGCTGGGCGACGCGCCGCGCCTCGAAAGCGTGCAAGCCGAAGCCGCCCTCGCCCAGGCCCGCGCCCAGCAGGCGCAGGCCGAGGTGCGGGCGCGCAGCGCCGGCGAGGATTTGCGCCGGCGTTACCCCGGCCTGCCGCTGGCCGAACCAACCAGCGAAGGCGAACCGCAGGCCCTGACCGGCACGGCCGACGAGTGGATCGCCGCCATGCTCGAACACAATCACGAACTCGCCCTCGCCCGCCGCGAAGGCGAGCGCAGCCGCCTGGTCGCCACGCGCAGCCGGCAGGATCGCCTGCCCGACCCAAGCATCGGCCTACAGTTCTCGCGCGAACGCGGCGGCGAGGAAAACGTCGTCGGCGCCTATGTCAGCATTCCGCTGCCCGGCGGCGCCCGCCGCGCCAGCGCCGATGCGGCGCAAGCCCAGGCCGACGCGGCCGACCGCCGCGCTGCCGCTGTCGAGCAACGTATTGCCGCCGAAGCCGCCGCGCAATTCCACGCCGCCCAGGCCGGCTACGCCACCTGGCAAGCCGCTCAGGCCGCCGCCGACCAGCTCGGCCAGGCCGCCGACATGACCGCGCGCGCCTACAAACTGGGCGAAGGCAGCCTGAATGACCTGCTGATGGCCCGCCGCCAGGCCAACGAGGCCGCACTGGCCGCCCGCCTGAGCAAGCTCGATGCGCTGGAGGCCCGCTACCGCCTGCTGCTCGACGCACATCGCCTGTGGGACTTCGACTGAACTGCCCGAATATTGCGGATTTGCGCTGGGTCAACTAAAGCGCAATTCGCGTTGAAATCGGCAAAACAAGCGTTTTAGAATGAACCTATTACTTAATGCATAATCTTCGGCAGAAGGCTGTGCACTCGGTCGTTCGAGTCGCTTGAGGTCGAAGGTTTTGGCGGTGCGGGGGTGCCGGCACGATGATTTCGCCGATCTTCAAAAGCAGGCTGTTCTGGAAGGCGTTCCTGTCGCTCCTGCTCGGCCTGCTTATCTGGTTCCCCATTTTTTACGGGCTGACCGTCCCGCATATTCACAAGCTGGCTTTTGAAGTCGAGCAAACGGCGGCGCGCAACGTGGTCGCCAGTCTGGTCGAAACGGTCAGGCACTCCAAGGAAGACCTCGAAGCCTGGCGCCTGCTGGCGATGGAATCGCACAAGCGCGACCTGCGCAACGTGGTCGATGTGGTCGAATCGATGGCCAAGCATTTTGCCGCAGATGCACGCCCGACGACCGATGCCCAAAGCCAGGCCAGGCGCCGCTATCTCGATTGGCTGCGCGACGTGCGTTTCGGCGACAAGGATTACGTGTGGGCGGCCGACTTCAACAACGTATTGGTATCGCACCCCGACCGACGGATGAACCAGCGCGACGTTTCTTCCCTGCGCGACCTCAAAGGCAACCTGGTCATTCCGGAAATGGTGTCGCGCGCCCGCCAATCCGGCGACGGCTATTACTCCTACTGGTGGCCACGACTGGGCGACGGCCAAGCCTCGGAAAAACTCAGCTATTTCCGCCTGTTGCCGGAATGGCAACTGGTTATCGGCAGCGGTGTCTATCTCGACGACATCGAAGCCGAGGTGGCCAAGCGCCGGGAAATACTCATCGCCGACATGCGCGAACGCCTGAAGGACGTGCATCTGGCCAAATCGGGCTATGTCTTCATTTTCGATGGCAATTACCAGATTCTGGTACATCCGGATCAGCAACTGCTCGGCAGCAGCATGCGGGCACTGGTCGACCCAGGAACCGCACGCCCGCTGGCCGACGAAATGATCGAGGCCGTGCGCGAGCGCGATGGCATGCTGCGCTATCAATGGAATCACCCCAGCGACACGGCGAACTATCACCACGAAAAGATCGCTTGGGTCTTCTACGTGCCCGAATACGACTGGTACATCGGCGCTTCGGTCTATGTCGACGAACTCGAACAAAGCGGCAACTTCCTGCGCACCTCGCTCCTCGCCGCCTTTGCCGCCGGCTTGCTGATCATGGCTATCGGTGCCTTCCTGTTCATTCGCCACCTGACCGTTCCCATCCTGCGCCTGGCCGATACGGCGCGACGCCAGAAAGCCGGCGATCTGTCGGCGACCTGCGACATCCGTCAAAACGACGAAATCGGCGAACTGGGCGATGCCTTCAACGGCATGGTCGCCGCGCTGAAGGAGCAGATCGAGACGCTGGAAAGCCGGGTCGAAGCGCGGACGCGCGAGTTGGAAGAATGGGCCGGCAAGCTCGAGCACCTGGTCGAGGAACGGACAAGCGAGGTTCAGGCATCGGAAGCCAAATTCCGCGCCCTGCTCGAACAGTCGTTGGCCGGCATCTTCGTCGTACAGGATGGCCGCTTCGCATACGTTAACGAAACCTTCGCCCGTATTTTCCAGTTCGACTCGGCCAGTGACATCATGGCGCAACTCAGCCCATGCGACTTAATCGCCGAGCACGATCAGGCCGCCATCCTCCCCATTGCGCAACAGGTCGAGCAAGGGCTGCTCGAGGGTGACGAACGATGTTTCCAGAGCCGGCGCCGCGATGGCTCGATGATCGACGTCAATGTCAGCGGCCGGACGCTGAGCTACAACGGCCGCCCCGCCATGCTCGGTCTGGTGCTCGACGTGACCGAGCAAAAGCAGGCCGAGCGGGCGCGCGAAAAGGCCCTGGCCGCCGCCGAACACCTGTCGCGCCTGAAGAGCGAGTTCATGGCCAACATGAGCCACGAGTTGCGCACCCCGCTCAATGCCATCATCGGCATAGCTCGCATAGGGCAGCGCACGGAGGACATCACGAAAGCGCACGAGGTCTGCGGCTATGTGCTGACCTCCGGCCGTCACCTGCTCGACCTGGTCATGCAGGTACTCGATTTCTCCAGCCTGGAAAAAGGCGCCCTGCCGCTGCAGGCGACGACTTGCGACCTGCCCCGCCTGCTCGAAGAAATATCCACCCACTGGCAGCATCAAGCGCAATTGAAAGGGCTGGCCTTTGCCAAACGCTTCGCGGCCGACATCCCGAATGAATTCCATGGCGACGCCGCGCGCTTGCGTCAATTGCTCGACATCCTGCTCGACAACGCCGTCAAATTCACCCGCCAAGGTGAAATTTCCCTGGAGACCGCGGCCGATGCCGCCGAATGGCGCATCAGTGTCAGCGATACCGGCATCGGCCTGTCGCCGGCGCAATTGCGCACGATCTTCAACCCCTTCGAACAGGTCGACGGCAGCCATAGCCGGCAATTCGGCGGCATGGGGCTAGGCCTCGCCATGTCGCAGCGAATGGCCGGGCTGATGGGCGGTCACATCTCGGTGAGCAGCGAGCATGGACGAGGCACCTGTTTCGTCCTGCACCTGCCCCGCAGCGAGCCGGGCAATGAGCAGCCACCCCAACGCAGCGACAAGGACCAGGATTTCGTCATCTGAGGGCGAATAATTTCACTGCTGCGGTGCACTGGCCAAAAAGGGCAAAAACCGTGGCGCCGTAGCGGCGCCCAATGGCCAGCCGGCCGCGTGCGGGCAAGCTGATAGAATCGCCGCATGCGTATCCTGCTCGTTGAAGACGACCCCCAACTCGGCGACGGCCTCTGCGTCGGCCTGCGTCAGGCCGGTTTTGCCGTCGACTGGCTGCGCGACGGCCACGCGGCTGATCAGGCGCTACAGAGTGAGAGCTTCGATTTCGTCGTGCTCGACCTCGGCCTGCCCCGCCTGGCTGGCATGGAGGTGCTACGCAACGCGCGGCGGCGCGACCAGGCCATGCCCATCCTGATCCTGACCGCGCGCGACGCCACCGGCGACAAGGTGGCCGGGCTCGATGCCGGCGCCGACGACTATCTGGTCAAGCCGATCGACCTCGACGAACTGACCGCCCGTATCCGCGCCCTGACCCGGCGCAGCGCCGGACGTGCCGCGCCGGTGCTGACCCATGGCGATGTCGTCGTCGATCCGGCCGCCCATCGCGTCACCCTGGCCGGCGAACCGGTCGAACTGTCCAGCCGCGAATTCTCGCTGCTCCAACTGCTGATCGAAAACGCCGGCCGCGTGCTCAGCCGCAGCCAGCTCGAACAATCGCTCTACGGCTGGCACGACGAGCCGGACAGCAACGCGCTCGAAGTGCACATCCACCACCTGCGCAAGAAGCTGGGCAGCGAGTTGATCCGTACCCTGCGCGGCGTCGGCTACACCATCCCGAAGTGAACACGCTCTGGTTCTCGCTGCGCCGCCGCCTGCTTGCCCTGCTGCTGGGCGGCGTCAGCGTGGCCTGGCTGGCGACCATGGCGTTCAGCTACGTCGATGCCCACAACGAAGTCGACGAATTGTTCGACGCCCAGCTCGCCCAATCGGCACAAACCCTGCTCGCCCTGGCCAGCCGCGACGAGGGCGTGGCCATTCAGGATCTCGGCGAAGTCACGCACAAATACCAGCGCCGCCTGAAGTTCCAGGTCTGGCGGCAGGATGGCCGCCTGCTGCAGCGCTCGGCCAACGCCCCCGAAAGCCCGTTGACCGAAGCCGACGGCTTTTCCGAAACCGATGGCAACGACGGCCACTGGCGCCATTACAGCCAATGGAACGGCAACCGCACCTTGCAGGTGCAGGTCAGCGAAAACCATCAGCTGCGCGACACGCTGATCGGCCACATCGCCTGGCGCCTGGTCCTGCCCGCCCTCTTCGGCCTGCCGCTGATGGGCCTGTGGGTGTGGATCGCCACGCGCAAGGGACTGTCGTCGCTCGACGGCATTGCCCGCCAGATCGCCAGCCGCGCACCGCAGCAATTGCAGCCGGTGACGCCAGCCAGCGCGCCGAGCGAAATCCGCCCCATGCTCGAAGCGCTGAACGGCCTGCTGCGCCGGGTCGACACCGCGCTCGAAGGCGAGCGCCGCTTCACGGCCGACGCCGCGCACGAACTGCGCACGCCGCTGGCCGCCCTGCAGGCCCAGCTGCAGGTCGCCCTGCGCGCCCGCGATGCGGCCGAACGCGACCGTTCGCTGGAACAATTGCAGAACGGCCTGACCCGCGCCAGCCACCTGGTCGACCAGATGCTGCAACTGGCTCGCCTCGATCCCGAATCCGGCCTACCCGACCCGCAACCGGTCGATCTCGGCCAGGTTGCCGAAGCCGTCTGCGCCGAGCTCGGCCACGAAATCATCGGCCGTCACCTCGACTTCGCGCTGCATGCCGCCCCCGACTGTATCGTCACCGGCCAGGGCGAATGGCTGCGCATCCTGGTGCGCAATTTGGTCGACAATGCCATCCGCTACACGCCCGAGGCGGGCAGCATCCGGGTCGATATCGAAAAAGATGAGGCAGGCGTTTGTTGCATTTCCGTCACAGACAGTGGCCCGGGCATTCCGCCGGAAAAACGCGGGGAAGTGCTCGGCCGTTTTCGTCGACTACACCATACGGAGGCCGCCGGGAGCGGACTCGGACTTGCCATTGTCACGCGGGTATCCGAGCTGCATAACGCGCAGTTTTCGCTGGGTGCCCCCCCCCTCTTGCCAGGTTTGCGCGCCTCTGTAAAATTCGCCGCCAGATGATTTTGCACTGCAACAAAACGAACAAAATCGCAAAAATATAATCTATAAACAAAGTACTAGAGCGCAGCGAATTTTGTCCTCCGGGACAGAAGGATGCGGTATCCCAACCTCACCGGCCACGGCCATGACCCAATCCCCAAGCATCGAGCAGGACAACCCGCCGGAAGGCACCCGTCGCAATTTCGACGGCCAGGAACGCGTCTATTACGACGGCTACTGGATCAAGACTTACGATGTGCCAGCCGACACGCTGGAAGCCAAAAAGAAGCTGATCGAGGCGCTGACCCGCCGACTGTTCAACCATACCGAACACGGCATGAACATTCCGGGCACCCGTCTGGCCGAAGCCCGCGCCACCTACGAGGCGGAGACCGACCCGGCCAAGAAGCGCGTCAAAGGCGCCATGCTGGCCGGCGCCCTGTTCAACCGGGCGACCGACATCTTCCGCAAGCTGGTCGACCTGCAGACCTGCGGCTGCGAAATCCTCAGCGACAACCCGCTGATGCGCGAATGCGGCAAGTGCCTGCTCGACGCCATGGATCTCGGCCGTTGCGTGCTGCACCGCAGCGGCGAGGAAGGCATCGACGAGCTGTGGGGCGAGCCATTCCGCGCTTTCTCGATCCCGCTAGAGGACTTCTACGAAAGCCGCTACATCAAGATCGGCCAGACCATGCGCGACATCGACCGCATCGCCAAGGCCATGATCGCCAACTTCTCGCAGATTCCAGCCTTCGCCAATATCGAAGGGCCGATGCAGGAACTGGCCGAAGCGGCCAAGATCAAGTGCGAAACGCTGCGCACCGATGTGCAGATTTTCGAGGTCTGGGCACAGATGGTCACGGCCGCCGAACGCCTGGCCCAGGTGCCGCTGCAATGCACACAAAGCGACCAGGAAGCCCCCGGCACCTACAACCTGTCGGACGGCTTGCACCTGGTGCAGACCGGCCGCGACCTGATTTTCTACATCGCCCGTGCCCGCACGCCGATGCCGAAGAGCACGCACGACTACATCGAGCGCCTCGAAGGCTACGTCAAGACCGGCCGCGCGCCAATCACCAGCATCCCGCTGCCGGCCTAAGCCAGCGCTCGGGCCAGCAACACCGCCACGTGCACGGCCTCGCGGCCCGTGCCGTCGGCGATCTGGTGACGACAGGAGAAGCCGTCGGCAATGATCGTCGCATCCGGCGCCGCCGCCCGCACCGCCGGCAACAAGGCCAACTCACCCATCTTGACCGAAGCCTCGTAGTGCTCGGCCTCCAGCCCGAAGCTGCCGGACATGCCGCAGCAACTGGCATCGACAATGTCGAACTCGAACTCGGGAATCCAGCCGAGTACCTTCTTCACCGACTTCATCGCGCCAAAGGCCTTCTGGTGGCAATGCCCATGCACTACCGCCTTGCCGCCGGGAATCGGCTTCAAATCGAGCTTCAGCCCCTTGTTTCCCTCGCGCATCAGGAACTCTTCGAACAGGAAGGCCTGCTTCGATAACTGGCCCACCTCCGGCCCGAGCGACAGGCTGTAGAACTCGTCGCGCAAGGCGAGCAGGCACGACGGCTCCAGGCCGACAATGGGCGTGCCTTCGGCCAGGGCCGGGGCAAGCGAAGCCATCACCCGCTGCGCCTCCATCTTGGCCGCATCGACCAGCCCTTGCGACAGATAGGTGCGGCCGCAGCACAAAGGCCGCTCCGGCTCGGCATCGTCGGTCGTCGGGCGCAGTACCTCGACCGTATAGCCGCCAGCCTGCAATACCTTGATCGCCGCCTCAGCCACCTCCGGCGTGTAGTAATGGCTGAAGGTATCGACAAAAAGTGCCACTTTTCCGCGTGCACCGCAGCAGTCGTCTTTGGGCACGCAGGCCGGGTCGAAGGTCTGCTTGAGGATGGGTGGGATCGGTCGTTTGGCCGACAGACCCAGCCATTTCTCGGCCAAGCCCGCCATTGCCGGCCAGGCATTGCGCAGGCGCACCAGCACGGCGAGAGGCTGGCGCCACCGGTGCAGCCAGCTGGGAAGGCCGGCGAAGAGTTTAGTGCGCAGGGAAACGCCCTGGCGCGCATTGCGCTGGGCCAGGTATTCGGTCTTGATCAGTGTCATGTCGACGGCGCTCGGGCATTCCTTCTTGCAGCCCTTGCACGACACACACAGCTCCATCGCCGCCGCCAGGTCGGGATGGGCGAAGGGATCGTCGCCGAGTTCGCCGTTGAGCGCCGCCTTGAAGGCCTTGACCCGGGCGCCGGTCGAATGCGCCGGATCGTGCGTGATGCGGTAGCTCGGGCACATGACGCCCTTGCCGTCGCGCTGGCACTGATGGTTGTTCATGCAGACGG
>JAYRMB010000029.1:0-10535 GCA_041904995.1 Azonexus sp. | reverse complement strand
GATCAGGAGAGCCGCGCATTCTACAGACTTAAAAAAAGCCGTCAACCCCTTTCCCGCACTTTTTTAAAACCCGCCCCAAAACCAACCCCAAACCCCATAAACAAAAAGGGCGCCACAGGCGCCCTTTCTCTACATATATAGAAGGCAAACTAATACACCGTAAGCCTCCTAGCTATTCGATAGCTTCATATAGCACTTCGAGGATTTCAATCTCGCGCACACCGACCGGACTCTGAAAGCGCACCACATCACCCTCACGCGCCTTGATCAAGGCTCTGGCCAAAGGGGAAATCCAACTGATCCGCCCCAGGGAAGCGTTGGCTTCATCCACCCCGACAATTGTGTAGGTGTTTTCAGAACCATCGCTGTCGGCAATCCGGACTCGGGCACCAAAGAAAACCTGATCGTTGTCGCCTTGCCGCAGCGGGTCAACAACTTCGGCGATATCGAGACGCTTGGTCAGAAAGCGAATGCGGCGGTCTATTTCACGCAAGCGACGCTTGCCATAGATATAGTCGCCATTCTCCGAACGATCTCCATTGGAGGCTGCCCAAGCGACCACTTCCACGACATGCGGGCGTTCGCGCTTGACCAGATGCTCCAACTCGGCCTTCAAGCGGGCATGTCCGGCTGGCGTGATGTAGTTACGGGTCCCAGTCGGCAACTTCAGCGACGGCTCGAGTTCCTCATCCTCATCGCCGTCACTTTCCCGCACAAAAGCTTTGTTCATCAATAACCGATACTGTAGTGCTCAACATCCACACGGATCAGTTCCCGCCCCAGAACGGCAGCCGTGTACTTGGCGAACTGCTCGGCCCAGACCGGCTGGTCGCGGAAACGACCTACACCCGCATACTTGGCAACGCTCAGTATGCGATCCACGGCCAAAATCTTGCCGGTTGGTGTCGCGACATCACACTCCAACACTACGAATTCATGATCAAACCATTGGCGCGCCTCTTCGGCAGAAGCCCCGCCCGAAAATTTGAATTCGAATTCTGCGTCTTTGCCGAACGAGACAATCAAATGATGCTGCATTTCTCTCTCCTCCCTTGAACGGATCGAGTTATTCTAGCAAAACATCAAAAGCCGTCAGGAGCCTGAAATGGCATTACATCCGCTGAGCGAGATGGAGATCAGCGAGATTCGCACCCAGCTGCACGAATTGAAGATCGAGCACCGCGATCTTGATCAGGTCATTTCCCACCTGATTGAAAACCCGCCGCCGGACGATCTGTTGATTCGTCGCCTGAAAAAGCGGAAGTTGCTACTGAAGGATCGCATTCTGCTGCTCGAGCAAATGCTGATTCCGGATATTCCCGCTTAATCTTCCGGATGCGGGCTTCGGAAGAATATCCAGTAGGCACCACCGATAGCACCAGCCACGGCCAATTCCCATAAAACCGGGAGAGCCCAGACAAGTCCTGCCAAGCTTGCCAGGAGTGCGCAATATGCCAGGACCCTCACTACCTGATCAGAGCACCAGGGTACCAATCCACCAAGCTGCGGACGCCATGACAGCACTGCATGGAATCGTCAGAATCCAGGCCCAGACGATGCCGCCAGCTACCCCCCAACGTACTCGACGAGCACCGCGAGTCGAACCCACACCTGCGATGGCGCCAGTGATCGTATGCGTGGTTGACACCGGAATACCGAAGGCCGTCGCCAGGAACAGCGTCATCGCACCACCGGTATTGGCACAGAAACCACGAGCCTGATTGAGCTTAGTAATGCGGTTGCCCATGGTTTTGACGATGCGCCAGCCGCCGAACATGGTGCCGAGCCCCATCGCGGTATAGCAGGCCAACACGATCCAGCCCGGAATGTGATCGCCAGAATGGGAGTAGCCGGTGGCTATCAACAACATCCAGATAATGCCGATGGTCTTCTGCGCATCATTACCCCCGTGACCGAGACTGTAGGCAGCAGCAGAAAGCAGCTGGAAACGGCGGAAGTGTTTGTCCACCTTGCGCGGCGCCATGTTGCGGCAAATCCACGA
Organism: Azonexus sp.; assembly: GCA_041904995.1. Classification (GTDB taxonomy): domain Bacteria; phylum Pseudomonadota; class Gammaproteobacteria; order Burkholderiales; family Rhodocyclaceae; genus Azonexus. Next base: position 8,533 of record JAYRMB010000029.1, on the reverse strand, counting down.
CACGATGACCATCAACAGGCCACCCATGACAAAACCGAGGAAAGGCGCGACAAAAATAAAGGCGACAATTTTCAACACACCTGCGGTGATCAAGCCATCAAAACCGGCCTTGGATACAGCAGCACCAACCAAGCCGCCGACCAGAGCATGCGATGACGACGACGGAATACCGTAATACCAGGTGATGACGTTCCAGACGATCGCCCCAACCAAGGCTCCGAACACGACGTAATAATCGACGATGGAGGGGTCGATGGTGCCCTTGCCGATCGTCGTTGCTACCTTCAACTGGAACAGGAAATAGGCCAGGAAGTTGAAGGCCGCTGCCCAGATCACGGCGTGATGTGGCTTCAGTACGCGGGTCGAGACGATGGTCGCAATCGAGTTTGCCGCGTCGTGGAAGCCATTCATGAAGTCGAACAGCAGGGCGACGATCACCAGGGTGGACACCACCCACAGGCTGACTTGTACGGTATCCATACCGAGAACCGGTTAGGAGTTTTCGAGAACGATGGCTTCGATGGTGCTCGCCACGTCCTTGCAACGGTCGGTCACCGATTCGAGCAACTGGTAGATTTCCTTCAACTTGATGACCTGACGGACATCGGGCTCTTCGCGGAAAATGCGGGACATGGCGCCACGCAGCATCTTGTCCGCATCCGACTCCATATCGTCGATTTCGTGGCAGAACTTCAGGATGGCCGGCGCATTGTCCATGCTGTGCAGGAGCTTGACCACCGACTGCACGTGGTAGCAGCTACGTTCCGTCACTTCGGCCATGACCTTTGCTTCGGCCGGAACATGGCGGATGTCGTACAGAGACATCGACTCGGCAACGTCCTGAATCATGTCCAGGATGTTGTCCATGCCGTTGATCAGTTCGTGGATTTCATCACGGTCGAACGGCGTGATGAAAGAGGTATGCAGTTGCGCCAGGGTGTCATGTGTAATTGCGTCGGCCTTGCTTTCGAGGTCATCGATTTCCTCGGCGTAGACCTCGGCCTTTTCCGGGGTATCGGCCAGCGCTCCGATCAGGTTGGTCAGCGCCTTGCCACCGGCGGCGATCAGCTCCGCGTGAGCGTTGAAGAGATCGAAATACTTGCCCTCTTTGGGCATCAGACGACCGAACATGACAGTCCTGTGAAGTTATTGTTACAGACCGCAATTCTATCACGTCCCCCTGATTAACTCCTCTTACCGTACTCGTTGCAGAGATATCGGTAAAATTCGGCATGGCCAAGTACAACCTCCCAACTGACGCTTTTGGCGACCGTTTCGACCTCGCCGCACTGCCGCTACCACGTGCGCCAGCCGGGTACGCGGTCCAACTGCTCGATACCGATCAGTTGCTCGACCAGAACAGCGGCAACTTCCTCCCCGTCCGTTCCACACAGTTGAAACCGCTATTTGACTGTTTCGACAGCGCCTATGTCGCTGCGGCAGCTTGGGTAGAATCGCACGGCAAAAACCCGGAGGAACACCATCTGGCCATCGTGCCGGTCGGCTACGACCCCGTTCTCGAACGCCACATTCTGATTTACGGCGTTCTCTGCGGTGCACCTTGAAATTTGGGCAAAAAAGGAAAGACGATGACGACACTGCGCACGCGCCCTCTGGGCAAAACCACCCTGAACATCCCCGACGTCTGCCTCGGCACCATGACCTTTGGTGAACAGACTTCGGAAACCGATGCCCACGCCCAGCTCGATTACGCTATGGCCCAGGGCATCAACTTCCTCGATACCGCCGAGATGTACGCCGTGCCACCACGCGCCGAAACCTGCGGCGAGTCCGAACGCATCGTCGGCCGCTGGCTGAAGCGGCAGGCACGCGACAAAGTCATCGTCGCCACCAAGGTGGCCGGCCCGAGCCGCAACCTGGACTGGATCCGCGGTGGTCCGCCGGCGCTTGACCGCGCCAACATCCGGGCCGCCATCGAAGGCTCACTGCAACGCCTGCAGACCGACTACGTGGATCTCTACCAATTGCACTGGCCCGAGCGCAACCAGCCGATGTTCGGGCAATGGCAATTCGACCCAGCCAAGGAACGCGAATGCACCACTATTCGCAGCCAACTGGAAGTGCTGGCCGAGCTGGTCCGCGAAGGCAAGGTGCGCGCCATCGGGGTCTCCAACGAACACCCGTGGGGCATCATGCAGTTCTGCCGCCTGGCCGAAGAGCTCGGCCTGCCATTCATCGCGTCGACGCAAAACTCGTACAGCCTGCTCAACCGCACTTTCGAAACGGCGATGGCGGAAACCTGCTTCCGCGAGAATGTCGGCCTGCTCGCCTATTCGCCGCTCGCCTTCGGTCACCTGACCGGCAAATACCTGAGTAACCCGCAGGCAGAAGGCCGCCTGACCCGCTGGCCCAATTTCGGCCAGCGCTACGCCAAGCCGAACGTCGCTCCGGCCGTCGCCGCTTATGCCCAACTGGCCCAGCGAAACGACCTGACACTGACGCAACTGGCGCTCGGCTTCGTTCGCTCGCGCTGGTTCGTCAGTAGCACCATCATCGGTGCTTCCAATCTGGAGCAACTCAAGGAAACCGTGGCCGCCACCGCAACGCCGCTGTCCGAAGCCCTTCTGGCAGAAATCGACGCCATTCACCTGCAATACACCAATCCCGCACCATGACGGAATCGCTTTTCCCTCGCCTGGCCGAAGCGCTGGCTCTCACGGAAATTGACCAAAAACTCGCGTGCACCGCAGCAGTGCACGCCGATTGGCTGGCCGGACGACTCGACCACGCCGATCAGGTGCCGGTCGAACTCGTCTGCGGCCGGCCGGCCCAGCCGGAACTCGTTCCCTTCCGCGCCGTGCCGCAACGCAACCCACGCACGCCCGAGGGCCGCGCCCGGCTGCTGCATGCCATCACGCACATCGAGTTTTCTGCTATCAACCTGGCGCTCGACCACGCCGCACGTTTCCGCGGCTTGCCGAAAGCCTACTACGACGACTGGATCGAGGTCGCCGCCGAAGAAGCCGAGCATTTCGCGCTGTTGCGCGACCGACTGCGCTCGCTCGGCCACGACTACGGCGATTTCCAGGCGCATGCCGGATTGTGGGAAATGGCCGAAAAGACAGCGCACGACCCGTTGCATCGCATGGCCCTGGTGCCGCGTCTGCTCGAAGCGCGTGGTCTGGATGCGACACCACCGATTCAACGCAAGCTGGAAGAAGCCGGCGACGAAGCGAGCGCCCGCGCCCTCGACATCATCCTGCGCGACGAAATCGGCCACGTTGGTATGGGCGACCGCTGGTTCCGCCACCTGTGCCAGCAACGCGGAATCGACGCCGAGCAAACCTATCGCAAATTGCTGGCCCATTACGAAGCGCCCTGGCCGCAGGCTTCGATGAACCGCGAAGCCCGCCTCGCTGCCGGCTTCTCCGAACAGGAACTGGACGACTTGCTAAAGGGTGCGACCGCTTACGCCGACTGAGGCTTCGACAGCCACTCCAACAGAGCAGCGAACAGCGCATCCGGATCGACCGGTTTGCCCAGGTGCGCGTTCATGCCGGCCGCCAAGCAAACCGCCACATCTTCGTCGAAGGCATTGGCCGTCAAAGCGATGATCGGCACCTCGGCATACGCCGGCAAGGCGCGAATTTGCCGGGTTGCCTCCAGGCCATCGAGGAGCGGCATTTGCACATCCATCAGGATCAGGTCGTAACAGCCTCGCTCAGCCAAGGCGACGGCTTGCTCGCCATCCTCCGCGGCATCGACCTTGAATCCCACATCGTTGAGCAACTCCAGCGCCACTTCGCGATTGATCTCGTTGTCTTCGGCCAGCAGGATGCGTTTGCCAACGTGCTCTTGCTTTAATTGCTGCTCGACCGAACAGGCCTCGCCGCCGCGGGCGGCCGACTGCTCACGACCCACCAGATTGAGCAAGGTGTCGTACAGGCTGGAAGCCGACACCGGCTTGGTCAGGATGGCATCGAAACGCGCCCCCTGACGGGCTTCGTCAGTCAGTTCGACATCGTACGCCGTAACCAGCATGAACATCGGCCGATTCGCCAGACTCATGCTTTCCAGGGCATTCGCCACCCGCAGACCGTCCATGCCCGGCATGCGCCAATCGAGCAGCACCAGACGATACGGATCGCCGTTGCCATCGGCCAGTTCGATCAAGCCGAGCGCCTCCTCGCCGCCCTCCGCCTGATCGACACGCATCCCCAGCTGCTGCAACATATCGGCCAATACCTGGCGCGCTTCGAACTGATCGTCCACGACGAGCACCCGCTTCTCCGCCAATGAAGAAAGGCTTGGGCGCTTGGCCAATTGCCGGCCATCGTGCCCGAGCTTGGCGGTGAACCAGAAAGTACTCCCTTGCCCCGGCGTACTATCGACCCCAACCTCGCCGCCCATCATTCGGGCCAGACGGCCACTGATCGCCAAACCGAGGCCAGTACCGCCATAGCGACGCGTTGTCGAACTATCCGCCTGCTCGAAAGCTGCAAACAGGCGACCAATGGCTTCCGGCGGAATACCGATGCCGGTATCACGCACTTCGAAACGAGCCAACACGTGATCGCCGAGATCCTCCTCAATGTAACCCCGGATCACGATGACTCCCTGCTCGGTAAATTTGACCGCATTGCCGGCGAAATTAAGCAGGATCTGACCGAGACGCAGCGCATCGCCCTGGAAGGTTCCACTTAACTCGGGCGCCACATCGCGCACCAGTTCGACACCCTTGCCCGCTGCCCGCTCTGCCGTCATCGAACAGACCGAATCGAAGACCCGCTCGATATCGAAACTGGCGTATTCCAGATGCAGCTTGCCCGCCTCGATCTTCGAAATATCGAGGATATCGTTGATGATCGACAGCAGATGCATGGCCGCATCGTTGATCTTGTCCAGGCGCTGCAACTGGCCGGGATGCTTCAACTCTCGACTGAGCAAATGCGTGAGACCGACAATGGCGTTCATCGGCGTACGGATCTCGTGGCTCATATTGGCCAGGAAGGAGCTTTTCGCCTGACTGGCATGCTCGGCCAAATCCCTTGCCTGAGCCAGCGCGGCATTCGCCTCGGCCAGATCGCTGGTGCGTTGCGCAACCTTGGCATCCAACTCCTGCCCCCAACGACGCAGCGCGCTGGTCTGCTCGTTGATGGTGTCAAGCAGATGATCGAATAACTGCCCCAAACGAACCAGCTCGTCATCCCCGGGTAATTCACCCACCCGCGCCGCAGCATCACCCTCGCCGACCGCTCGCATGGTCGTCTCAAGACGTTCGAGCGGCCGCATGATGGTGCGCGTCAAACGCATCGTCACCAGTGTTGCCCCGGCAGCAGCCAATGCCACGAGTAAAAGCACCAAACCAATGGCTTTCCAGCGGAAGACGGCAAAAGGTTCCTCCGGAATGCCGACATAAAGCATCCCGATCCGCTTCCCCTGATAATCCAGCACCGGATCGTAAGCTGTCATTGCCCAATGATTGACGACGAAGGCTCGCTTGACCCAGCTTTCACCGCGATCAAGCACACTTTCCTTGACCACCTGCGACACCCGCGTGCCGACAGCCCGCTCGCCTTTGTTTGTCAGAACCGTCGTTGAGATGCGCACATCGCCAAGAAAAAGCGTCACGGTGCCGTTGATGCCCACCTGGCGCAAACCACCGGCGGAGACTATTTCGCTCAGGTAATCGACAAACTCGTAATGCCGGTTCAAGATCAAGCCGCCAACCGCATAGCCAAGCACACCGCCCATGTCATCCAGCATCGGCGCGGCCGCGACAACGAGCAAACCTCTCGTTTCCTCGGTCGCATCGTTAGGTGCCGCCATCGGCGTATCGAGCAAGCGCAGGTGAGCCTGCTTGGACAAATTGGGTGAAAGCTTTTCCAGGCGCGCCGACTCCACCACCTCCAAACCCACCACGGCGCCGCGCTTGGCCAGCGATTCGCGGAGGACGCTTAGATCAACATAGGGGTCCCCAGCCACTGCGCCCTCGCTAGCAGCAATCACTGCCCCATGGCTATCGAGCACAGCAAGAAAATCGACCCCGATGTTTTCCTGGCGCGAAGCGAGCACTTCGCTCAATCCGACATCACTCAATTCTCCCGAAGCCAGACCGCGAATGCGCTTGGAATTCGCCAGAGAGCGAACCGCCGACAGGGCCTCGCCCTGCACATGCTGAAGATGGCTGTGTGCCATCGCCAGATCGCTTTCGACCTTATGCGCCAGCAGACGATCAAAATAGTTGTTGCCCACCAAGAGCAGAATTGCCGCCAGTACAGGTAAAGCAACCAGAGGCAGCAGGGCAAGAATCCACAGCCTGAATTTCAGCGAGCGAAAACGAAAACGGCCTAACCGCCCGGAAATGGAAATTTTGCGAACGATGACTACTCTCCCAAGTCGCAATAGTTCGATACTTGTGTCATTTTTTTAATTTCAATCATGCTCCCAAGCTGGCCAATTGGCAACAGGAGACAGCCACCTTCTCTCGTCTCCGATAATAGAGTAAAATAATAAATTCAATGCGTTGATGCATCGCCCGCAGTCTTTCGAAGCAGCCCCCGGTTCTATTTGCAGGTTTCACCCCATTGATTCAATCGCCCCCGGTATGGCTGCATCGGGGAACTCAGGCCGCCCGACCTTCGGGCCAATCCGTCGCCAGCGCAACACCCGAGCGACGAGGAAAGGAAACAGCATCATGTCGTCACCCGAAAGCTTTGCCGATCTCGGCTTAAGCTCCTCCCTCCTTCAAACTTTGTCAGAGATCGGCTACGAAACGCCGTCGCCGATCCAGGCCCAGTGCATTCCCATCCTGCTCGATGGCCATGACATCCTCGGCATGGCGCAGACCGGCACAGGCAAAACCGCTGCCTTCGCGCTACCGCTGATGGAAACCATCGACATCAAGGTCGCCAAGCCGCAGGCCCTGATTCTGACCCCGACGCGCGAACTGGCTATCCAGGTTGCCGAGGCACTGCAAAGCTATGCCAAGAACCTGCCGGGCTTCCACGTCCTGCCGATCTACGGCGGCCAGAGCTACACCATCCAGTTGAAGCAATTGGCACGCGGCGCCCACGTCATCGTCGGCACCCCGGGCCGCGTCATGGATCACCTCGAGCGCAAGACGCTCAACCTCGACAACCTGAAGACCCTGGTTCTCGACGAAGCCGACGAAATGCTGCGCATGGGCTTCATCGACGATGTCGAGTGGATTCTGGAACACACCCCGGAACAGCACCAGACCGCACTATTCTCCGCCACCATGCCGGAGCAGATTCGCCGCGTCGCCCAGAAATACCTGGTCGAGCCGAAGGAAGTGAAGATCAAGGCCGCCACGGCCACCGTCGCCGCCATCCGCCAGGTTTACTGGCAGGTTTCCGGCATGCACAAGCTGGATGCGCTAACCCGCATCCTCGAAGTCGAAGACGATTTCGATGCCGCCATCATCTTTGTGCGTACCAAGACCGCCACCGTCGAACTGGCCGACAAGCTGAACGCCCGAGGCTACGCCGCTGCCGCACTGAACGGCGACCTCAACCAGCAGATGCGCGAACGCGTCATCGATCAGTTGAAGTCCGGCGCCCTCGACATCGTCATCGCCACCGACGTCGCTGCCCGTGGCATCGACGTGCCGCGTGTCAGCCACGTCGTCAACTACGACATTCCCTACGATACGGAAGCCTACGTACACCGTATCGGCCGTACCGGCCGCGCCGGTCGTACCGGCAACGCAATCCTCTTCGTTGCCCCGCGCGAAATCCGCATGCTGCGCACCATCGAGCGTGCCACCCGCCAACCGATCTCGCCCTTGACCCTACCCAGCCGTGCCGACGTGACCAACAAGCGCGTTGCCGACTTCAAGGAAAAGGTCGCCGAGGTGCTCAATGCCGAAGGCCTCGATTTCTTCGCCAACATCGTTTCGCAGATCGCCGAAGAGCAAAATGTCGGCGCAGAAGAAGTCGCCGCCGCCCTGGCCATGATGGCGCAGGAAGGCAAGCCACTACAGATCGTCGGCGAAGATCCTGTACCCCGTCCCGCCCCGCGCGATAGCCGACCAGGTGTTTTTGGCGAGCGCGAGCAGCGCAAGTCGCGTTTCGAGGATCGCGGTGAGCGTCCGCGCTTTGAAGACCGCGGCGAGCGCAGCGAACGCCCTCGCTTCGAAGATCGTCCGCCGCGCAGCGAGCGCCCGCCGCGTCCGGCTCCGGCCGGCGACATGGTGCGCTACCGCATCGACGTGGGCCGTGAGCACGGCGTCGAAGTGCGCGACATCGTCGGCGCCATCGCCAACGAAGCCGGCATCGACAGCCGTTTCATCGGTCGCATCGGCCTCTACGAAGAATCCAGCACGGTCGAACTGCCGGCCGGCATGCCGGCCGAAGCGGCCAACGCCCTGAAGCGTACCCGTATCCGCGGTGTGCCGATCAATCTGCGCCAGGACGAAGGTCGCCCGGCTTCAGCCGACGGTGAGCGCAAGTTCAGCGGCGAACGTAAATTCGGTGGCGAGCGCAAGTTTGACGGCGATCGCGGCGGCTTCAAGAAAAAGAAGTTCGGCGACCGCTGATTCACCCTAGCC
>JAYRMB010000014.1:0-77444 GCA_041904995.1 Azonexus sp. | reverse complement strand
TGCCGCGGCAACCGCGGCGGCAAGGGCAAGCCGGTCAAAGCGCCGCGCAAATAACACTGCTGCGGTGCACAGGCCAAACGGGGCAAAAATGCCTGATCCCGTTCGGTCAAGCATCATTCCCACGCAAGCGGGAATCCAGAAATCACGAAGTTCCTGGGTTCCCGCCTGCGCGGGGACGACGAATCGGTTTGCACTTCTCCGCTGACCGATCGGCATTGGGGCAGAAATGCCCTGTTTTTCTTTGCCAATCCGATCACCGGCAACGCATTCCCGTAGAATCGACCGATCTGTTTCCACCCGAGCGGTGCCCGCCATGGATCTCGACGCACTCACTGCCTATTTCCTGTCCCTGCCCACGTTCGCGCAATGGGCCTGGGCAAGCGTGCTGCTTGCCGTGCTGGCCGCCATCGGCCTGCTCCTGGTCTGGGAAAGGCGCTACTACGTCCGGCGCGGCCTGGCTACCGGCTGGCTCGGCATGCGCCTCTGCTCCCTCCTGCTGCTCGCCGCGTGCGTTGCGGTCGTGCTGATTCCCGCCATGACCATTTCGGGTCCGGAAGCGCTCGCCTATTTCTACGGCGCGCTATTCACCCTGGCCCCGGCCCTGTGGTTCGGCGGTCATCTGCTGTGCGGTCGGCTGGCCACACCACGCCTCACGCGCAGCGAAAGCCTCTCGCTCGCCGCCACCGGCCTGCTCATTCTGGCCCTGCCCGTTGTCGGCATATCGGTTGCGTCCGGCCCCATCGCCCAAGCTTCGCACGCGCTGCGCGAAGCTTCGTTCCAGCGGGCCGACAGCCAGCCGCTGCCACACGCCATCGACCCCATACAACGCTTCGCCATGCCGGGCGCCGGACTGGTCTATACGCAAACGCTGCGCGCACCTGCCGGCATCCATATCGAGCGCATCGACCAGAAAGCCGGCGACCTCTGGTTCGATACCGGCACTTCGACCCGGACCTTGTTCTGTCGCGATGGCGCAAACCTGCATTTGATGTGGTCTGCCAAAGAAACCATGCCGCCGCTGCGCATCTACTGGCGCGACACGGCCGGCAAGCGCCAACAGGCGGTGTACGAGGCCGGCTCGAGCGGCAATGAGCGCAGCGCAGATCCCCGGCCTTTCGTCGTCGAGTTTCGCGACGACGGGATCGACCCGATTGTGCCGATTCCCCGCAGCCGAGCCTCGATCGGCTACACGATGGGCGGCGAGAAGGTGTATTTCAACCTGCTCAACCCGCTGCAAGCCGGCGAAACCTTCGACAACGACTGCATCCAGCGCGGCTACCGGCGCATCGCCTGGGAAAAGGAAGGACCGCCCCAAGTTATCGCCCTGATGTTCCACCTGCCCGGCGGACGGCCGCCGCTGCGCGCCGAAATCTGGCGTCCGGACAGTCCGTTCCGCCCCGATGCCGGCGCCAGCATTGCTCAATAGGCTTTTTCCGCTCAAATTTAGCGCCGCCCCTTGATAAGGGTTCAGCAGACTTGACTGCTGCGGTGCACCGGCAAAATCGGGCAAAAATGCCCCGTGTTCAGGGCAGTTGCAGATCCTGCGTGACCAGCCGCTGCTCCAGGGCACGCGCATATTGGTGACGGGCGCGCAGGCGGCGGTCGGTCAGCAACTGGCCGATGGTCTCGCCGAGCACCATGACCACGCCGAGCACCGGCAACACCAGCATCAGTCCCGGCACACCGGCCACGGCACCGCCGATGAAAATCATCAACACGCTGAGCAAGGGATGCATGTTGAGGCTCTTGCCGATGGTCATCGGCATGAAGATGAAATCGTCGAGCAGGCGGACGACGATGAACAAGCCGACCGCCGCATAGACGATGCTCGGGTCGCCCGGAAAATCCGTGGCCGCCACCAGCACGACCAGCAGGCAACCGAGGATGGAGCCGACATAAGGCACCCAGGCCAGCACCGCGGTCAGCAAGCCGAGCGCCAGTGGTGCCGACACGCCGATCAGCCACAGGCCGAGCGCCAGGCAGCAGGTGTCGAGCAGCGTCAGCTGCATGAGACCAACGAAATACAGGCGCGCGGTACGTTCGACATTGCTCATCAGATACAGGCAGCGCTCGAAATAGGCATTGGGCACGGCACGGATCAGGAAGCGACGGAAACGCCAGCCGTCGCGCAGCATGAAGAAGGCGATGAACGGCGCCAGCAGCAGCGACGGTGACCAGCTGGCGATGCCCATGGCGATGGTCGGCAAGTATTTCTCGGCGAAGTGCGCCGTGAAGGTGCGGACTTCTTCGCTCATCGCCCGGCTCAAATGCGCCTTGGCAAAGAGCGAAAACTTCCCTTCAAGCTGGGTCAGCACACTGCGCAGCAGTTGCAACCCGCCATCGAGATAGCGCACGGCCGACTCCTGCCAATTGACCGCCTTGCCGACCAGGCTGGGCAGGCCGAAGAGCAGGATCGAGCCCATCAGCAGGAAGGCGATGACGCTGACCCAGGCTGCCGCCGTCTCGTGCGAGCGCCCACGAAAGACCAGGCGGGTCTTGAGCGGCAGCAGCGCGTAATAGATCAGCAGCGCCATGATGAACGGGATGACCAGCCAGAGAATGCGCTGGAAGACGAAGAGCACCAGGCAAGTGGCCGCGATATTGGCCACCCAGACGACCGGCCCCGGGCGATAGTGGCTGGGCGACGGAATCATTGCTCGGCGGCCCGCCCTTGCTGTTCGAGCATTGCCCGCAGGCGACGCCCGACGTGGCGGGCCAGCTGCATCGCGATGTGCGAAGCAATCACCCCGTGTGCCTGCATCAGTTGCTCGAAGTCATCGCGAAAAAGGACCGCGATTTCGCTGGGCTCGACCGCCCTGACTTGTGCGGTGCGGGCAATGTCGTCAAGCATGCCCAGCTCACCGAAAAACGTCTTTTCACCCAGCTCGGCAAATGGCTGGTCATGATGGCCCGGCAGCGCAATCGCCACTTTGCCGGTGAGAACGATATAGAGTGCCTGCCCGGACTCGCCGGCATCGAAAATGATTTCGCCGGCGATATAGCTGCGGTAATGCAAAAAGCCCTCGACCGTGCGCAGATCGCGGTCCGACAGCTTGCCGAAGAGGTCACTACCGGCCAGACGATGCCCATATCTGTTTCGTGGACCACGCGCAAACCATTTCATCGATCGACACCCTCCCCTAGGCCAGTGCGCTGCATTGTAGCAGCGGCTCGGCCACTGTTCGGCAACGCCGCTTCAGGCAAACCCGCTGGGGAGCGTCTCAGGCAGCGATGGCGTCGTTCAGCACGAAGGACTCGAAATTGGCGACTTCCAGCGGCTTCGAGAACAGGTAGCCCTGGTAGGCATAGCACCGGCTGCTCATCAGGAAATCGCGCTGCGCCTCGGTTTCCACGCCTTCGGCAATGACCGACAAGCCCAGACTCTTGCCCAAGGCGACCACCGTGCGGGCGATGGCCGCATCGTTCGGGTTGGTCAGCACGTCGCGCACGAAGGATTGGTCGATCTTCAATTGATCGATCGGCAACTGGCTGAGATAGGCCAGCGACGAATAGCCGGTACCGAAATCATCGAGCGAGAATTGCACGCCGGTACTACGCAAACGCTGCATGCGCTCGACCAGGTGATCGATTTCCTGGGCCAGCATGCTCTCGGTCAATTCCAGTTTCAGGCGCTCCGCCCGGGCGCCGGTCTTTTTGAGGACAGCCAGCACCTGGTCTTCGAAATCGCGCTGGCGGAACTGCTTGGCGCTGACGTTGACCGCTATCGACAAGGCCGACAAGCCCGGCTGTTTCGACCATTCGGCCAACTGTTTGCAGGCGGTCTTCAGCACCCACATGCCGATATCGAGGATCAGCCCTGAAGCCTCGGCCACCGGGATGAATTCGCCCGGCGGCACCAGGCCGCGCTCCGGATGATGCCAGCGCAGCAAGGCCTCGGCGCCGATGATATGGCCATCTTCCAATACCTGTGGCTGGTAGTGCAGCACGAACTGCTGCTCTTCGATGGCTCGCCGCAAGTCGCGTTCGAGATCGGCCTGGGCATGCACTTCGAGTTCCATCACCGGATCGAAGAAACGCACCTGGTTGCGCCCGGCCGCCTTGGCGCGATACATGGCCAGATCGGCCTGGCGCATCAATTCGTCGGTCGAGGACTGCCGACCGTGGAACAAAGCCACGCCAATACTGGCGGAACACTGATGATCGAGGCGCCCGACCTTGAACGGCTGGGCGATGGCGTGCAGTATCTTTTCGGAAATCGACTCAGTCGTCGCCGCCGCCGCTGAGCGTACCTGGCTCAGGTTCGACAGGACCACGACAAATTCGTCGCCGCCCAGACGCGCCGCCGTATCGACCTCGCGAATGCATAGCAGCAAGCGGCTGGCGACCTCCTTCAACAGCAGGTCGCCGACTTCGTGCCCCTTGGTATCGTTCAGGGTCTTGAAATTATCGAGGTCGATGAACAGCAGCGCCCCGTAATTGCTGGTCCGCGCGCACTGCGCCAAGGCCTGGGTCAGGCGATCCTGCAACAGCGTCCGGTTCGGCAGGTCGGTCAGCTGGTCGTAAAAGGCCAAGGTATTGATGCGCTCCTCGGCCAGCTTGCGCTCAGTGATATCGAAATGCGTTCCGACGAAGTGGGTGATCTTTCCCGTTTCATCCTTGACCGCCGAAATGGTCAGCCACTTGGGGTAAATCTCGCCGTTCTTGCGCTTGTCCCAGACCTCGCCCTGCCAACCGCCCTGCTCCTGGATGTCCAGCCACATCTGCTGGTAGAAGCGGGCATCGTGCAGGCCGGAGCGCAGGATACGCGGCGTCTGGCCAACCACCTCCTCGGCCGAATAGCCGGTGCTCTCGGTGAACGCCCGATTGACGCGCAGGATCACCCCTTCGGCGTCGGTCACCACCATCCCCTCCTGCGACTCGAAAGCGGCCGCCGCGATGCGCAGGTCGGCCTCGGTTCGCTTGCGCATCGTGATGTCGGTGAAATAAGTCAGGATGCAGGGCTCGTCGCTCAGCAGGATGATCTCGCTGGACAAGGCGACATCGCGCAGATCGCCCGATTTGTGTTTCCAGAGAACCTCGTAATCGACCAGGCGCCCGGCTTCGTAGATCGCCCGCAACCAGGCATTGCGGGTCAGGGTATCGGGCCAGAAACCGAATTCCAGCGTGGTCTTTCCCAGCAGATCGGCGCGCGACCAGCCGAAAATCCGCTCGTAACCGGCGTTGACCTCGATGAAGCAACCGTCGGATATTCGGGTGATGGAGGCAGCCAGCGGGCACGAATCGAAAGCCGTCGCGAACTTCTCTTCCGACTTCTGCAGGGCCATGACCGCCTGCTTGCGCTGAGTGATATCGGTATAGACCCAAATGGAAGGCGAATTCAGCACATCGTCCGGATTCAGCGTACGCCCAGTTTGCAGAATCCAGATGCTGCTCCCGTCCAGCCGCCGGACCTCGACCTCGAAGGTTGCCCAGCCCTGACGGGCCAACTGGGCATAGGCGTCGCGCCCGACCGCTTCGAATTGCTCGACCGATTTGAACAGCGGCAGGGTCTGCATGCCCTCCAGATCCGCCGGCGACGGATAACCGAACATTTCGGCAATGCGCGCATTGCATTTGACGATTCGCCGGTTGCGCACCATGGCAATACCGACATGCGCGTTATCGAAGATGAAGCGCTGCTCTTCCAGCAATTCGCGAAAGCGGGCTTCTTTCTGGCTGCTGGCGCTCAGGTCGTGCCAGCAACAAAGAAAGCGGTTGTCGGCGCCCAGGCTGAAAAGATGCAACTCGCTCAGGAACTCATCGCCACCGTTGCGCCGGCAAGCCCATTCCAGTCGGTGGAAGGCGTTGTGTTTCGCCTCGTCCAGGGTCTTTTGCCACTTGTCTGCCGACGCCATGCCATCCGGCTGAAACTCGGGCCAGGTAGCGTTCAGCGAAGCCGCCAGCAAGGCTTCGCGGCTCGAAAACCGGAACACCTGACAAGCCACCTCGTTACATTCGAGTACACGATCGCCGTCGACGATCCAGGCCGCATCGACCGACTTGGAAAAATTAGCCCCGAACCAAGTCTGGAGATCAGATTTCGCTCCCACAAACATGCTCGTTGCATTCCTTCTTGGCGGCGCCAAACTCGATAAAATGTTACCGAATATACACAATCAAACCCAACAATTGAAGCCAATCTGAAAAATATACCAATCGTATATTACTTTAGTAATATACGATTGATGATTCGTCAGACAGTGACAGCGTTTCGGCGAGATTTCACCAAAACAGCAGACGAAAAAAAACCGAGGCAAACGCCTCGGTTTTTTGCCTCGACCGATCGACGATCGATCAGGCAGCCTTCTTGCCAGCCTTCGGAGCGGCGACGACGTTGGCGGCCTTCATGGTGGCGGAAGTGGCAGCACTGACGCTGGCTTCGGCGACTTCAGCCGCCTGCTTGGCAGCCTTGTTCAGGCCTTCGTAGGCTTCGTTGGCGGTCTTGATCGCGGTCTTGACGGCAGCGACGGCAACTTCGGAACCAGCCGGAGCGGATTCCAGAGCCTTCTCGACCAGACCGGAAACCTTGGCGTGGGTTTCAGCAACCTTGGTTTCGACTTCCTTGGCGATCTTGTCCTTGGTTTCGGTCGTGATGGCGATCACGTTGCGGGAGTATTCCATGCCCTTGTCCAGGGACGGCTTGGCCAGCTCTTGCTGCAGAGCAACAAACGACTGGATGTCCTTGGCGCCCAACAGGGTGGTGATGTTGGACAGGGAAACTTCGAAGATCGAACGGGCGGCGGCCAGGTTCAACAGGGCCAGACGCTCGACGCCGTCGAAAGCGGTGTTGGCGAAAAACAGAGCAAAATCAACGCCGGTCTTGGCAAATTCTTCGGGCTTGGTGTACATGAGACTTCTCCTGATGGGATTGGGGGTAATCATCGCGACACACTTTTTTTGTGCACCGCATCATGACTTCATTCTATCCGGAGAAGCACCGATGTCAACATTTTTTTGTGCAGCGCACAAATCGAATTGAATCAAGGTTCAGGGATCGATCGGCAAGCAGATACGGGCGAGCAAGGCTGTCATTGCCGCCGCTGCCCCGAGCGGCAAATGGTAGGCCACGATCCCGCTGATCTTGGTCTGCGTCGGGTTGATTTCGACGGTCGGGATCCCGGCGCTGGCCGCCCACACCATCGGCTCGACGATATAGGGGAAGACGCTCGACGTGCCGATGGAAAACACCAGGTCGTAACCCTGATCCAGGCCGTCGAGGAAACGGTCCATGCGCTCCTCGGGCAGCGCCTCGCCGAACAGCACCACTTTCGGCCGCAGCACGGCGCCACAGGCCGGGCACAGTGGCGGAATCTCCCGCCCGGCCAGATCGACGATGCTCTCTTCGTGGCTGCACTCGGTACAAACCAGGTCGTGCAGGCTGCCGTGAATCTCGATCACATCGCTGCTGCCGGCCTGGCGGTGCAGGCCATCGACGTTCTGCGTAAACACTGTCACGCGGTCGACGATCTCTTCCAGGCGGGCGATGGCAAAATGGGCCGCATTGGGCTGTGCACCGCGGCAATTGGCCTCGATCTGCGCCAGATACTTCCAGGTGATGTCCGGGCGGATGGCGAAGACGTCGCCCGACAGCGCCTCCTCGATATGCAGCCCTTCTTCGGTCACGTCGCCGTTATACAGGCCGCCGACGCCACGATAGGTCGGCAGACCGGAATCGGCCGAAATCCCCGCGCCGGTGATGAACAAAACGCTGTTGGCCTGCGCCAGATGCGCGGCCACGTCGGCCAACGCCTGCTCGGTCCCGGCATCGAATCCCATGGCCGATTACTGGATCAGGAATTTGGTAAACAACACTTCCTTGACGCCGGTTTTCTCATCTTCGTGAATGATGTGATTCACGATTTCGAGGATTTCCTCGGCCAGATCCTTCTTGCCCTGCAGGGTACGCAGCCTCTCGACGTCCTTGCCCGCCAGCATGAGCAGTATTTCATGCTGGATTTTCGGCTTGTAGCCAGCGATCAGATGCTGCGCTTCCGGTACCGCGGGTTCGAGCAGGATGCCGAACTGCAGGTACTGGTTCTTGCCGGCATTGGTCGTGAAGACCAGCGGTTCCGGTGCACCGCCGCCGCCACCGCTGGCGGTCGCCAGCATCGGCATGGCAAGCGCGAGACACATCGCAAGGCCGACAAGCGGACGAATAAATCGGGAAAAGTTCATGGGCAATCCTGTTCATCGGGCGGGCACCTCACCCAGCCACTTTTGTCATTTCATGGCTTTATACCGGGGTAAGGACAAAAAATCCACCCAGCAAATCTGACAAAAACACCACCAAAGGACTAATCATAAAGTTCTTTTATCCACTAAACCTGTGGATAAGTTTGGGGACTGCCTCTGGGGCAAGTTTCCAAGCCACTGAGTGCAAACAACTTTTAACACCCTGCACAAAAAACAGGCAATCTTCGAAAAGCCTTACCCAGAGCCTAATTCGGCCGAAAATACAAGCTTGACAGTGCGTTTTTTTGCACGCTCACCGTCGCGTGGCGATGGATATGGGATAATTCGCCACCCCAACGCAACAGCGCAGCACGCATGGCCAAGGATTCACCGATTCAATTCAAGGGTACGACCCTCAAGATCATTCAAACCCGGCTCAGCACCACCGACCCTGCCCAGTTGCACGAAGCCCTCGCCGAGTTGACCGGCAACAGCCCCGACTTCTTCGAGAACGAACTTGCCGTCCTCGATTTCAGCGGTGCCGAAGGCCTCAGCCCGGAAACCGACTGGTCCGGTATTGTCGATCTGCTGAAGCGCTCCGGCCTGAAGCCGGTGGCGACGCACGGCCTGTCGCCGGACCTGGCTGAATCCGCGGCTGCAGCCGGTTTGCCCGCACTGAACGAGCACGCCCTCGGCCGCCAGCGCAGCAAGGCAGCCGAGCCTGCACCGACTGAACCGGCCCCCGCTCCGGTGCCGGCTGCCGAAGCCCCGGCTGCACCCGCTCCGGCCGAACCGCCGCCGCGTACCGTCATCCTCGACAAGCCGCTACGCTCCGGCCAGCGCTTCTACGCCAAGGGCAGCGACCTGATCGTCACCGCCATGGTCAGCGCCGGCGCCGAAGTCATTGCCGACGGCAACATCCATGTTTATGCCCCGCTGCGCGGCCGCTGCCTGGCCGGCGCCTCGGGCGACACCGAAGCGCGCATCTTCACGACCAGCCTGGAAGCCGAGCTGCTCTCCATCGCCGGTCTCTACCGCACCTTCGAAAGCGGCGTGCCGGCCGAGCTGCTGCGTCAGCCGGCCACCATCAACCTGATCAAGAACGACGACGAGCTGCGGCTGAACATTTCGCCGCTGGCCCTGCGTTGATCCAACAACTCATTTTCAACCTTACAGAGACCAGACAATGACCCGAATCATCGTCGTGACTTCCGGCAAGGGTGGCGTCGGCAAGACCACCACCAGCGCCAGCTTCTCCTCCGGCCTCGCCCTGCGCGGCTTCAAGACCGCCGTCATCGACTTCGACGTCGGCCTGCGCAACCTCGACCTGATCATGGGCTGCGAACGCCGCGTCGTGTACGACCTGATCAACGTCATCAACGGCGAAGCCACCCTCACCCAGGCCCTGATCAAGGACAAGCACTGCGACAACCTCTACGTGCTGCCTGCCTCGCAAACCCGCGACAAGGATGCGCTGAACGAAGAAGGCGTCGAGAAGGTCATCAAGGAACTCGAACACCAGGGCTTCGACTACATCGTCTGCGACTCGCCGGCCGGCATCGAATCCGGTGCCGTCATGGCCCTCACCTTCGCCGACGAAGCGCTGGTCGTGACCAACCCGGAAGTCTCCTCGGTGCGCGACTCCGACCGCATCCTCGGCATCCTGCAAGCCAAGTCCCGCCGCGCCATCGAAGGCCGCGAGCCGGTCAAGGAGCACCTGCTCATCACCCGCTACAACCCGGGCCGCGTCGAAGCCGGCGAAATGCTCTCCTACAAGGACATCCAGGAAATCCTGCGCGTGCCCATCATCGGCGTCATTCCGGAATCCGAAGAAGTCCTGCAAGCCTCCAACCAGGGCGCGCCGGTCATCCACCAGAAGGAATCCGAAGCCGCCGAAGCCTACCAGGACGTCATCGCCCGCTTCCTCGGCGAAGACAAGCCGCTGCGCTTCGTCGACTACGTCAAGCCGGGCCTGCTGAAGCGCCTGTTCGGAGGCAAGTAACATGTCCTGGCTCCAGAAACTCTTCGGCAACCAGCCGAAAACCGCCCAGGTGGCCAAGGAGCGGCTGCAACTCATCATCGCGCACGAACGCGATGGGGGCAGCAACACCGCCAACTTCCTGCCCGACCTGCAACGCGAGCTGATCGCCGTCATCTCCAAGTATGTGAAGGTCAACCCGGACGACATCCGGGTATCGCTGGAGAAGCAGGATCGCTTCGAGGTGCTCGAAGTGAATATCGTGCTGCCCGAGAAGGGCTGATGGCACGTGCCGGACGGGCTGCAATGGCGCGTCCGGCAGATTTATCGAGCCCCACAGGCTCACTCTCCTTTACTACCGCTGCTTTCCGCCTTTACGGCGGGCGTACTTTCTTCTTGCTTCGCCAAGAAGAAAGTAGCCAAAGAAGAAGGCGACCCGGGGTCGGTGCCCGCTACGCGGGTTCCCTGTGCTACTCGGACTTCGCGGATGCCCCCCCAAGAGCGCTTCTTCACGATGCTGCGCATCGCTCAGGGCGCTGCGGAACTCGGCCCTGTGGGCCTCAGACAGTCCTCGTCCTTTTTCCGCGAACTCCTGCGTTGCTCGGCACCTCCCACGGGCGTTCGAACACCGATAACCGCTGAAAGGCCAGCGTTTGGTTTTTTGCCTTTTTAGGCAGTGCACCGCAGCAGTCAGTATTTTCATGGTCATTCCCGCGTAGGCGGGAATCCAGAAGTCCCCCTAACACCTCGCATACAGCCCTGGATTCCCGCCTTCGCGGGAATGACGGAGAGACCGATCAGCAGCATGTGGTTTTCCGGGCCCCTTGAGAGGCGCTGAGCAACGCAGGTTGGCCGGGAGGTTTCGGTTCGCATTGTTTGAGCCGCAGGCGAGTTCATGCGAACCGCGCCCTGAGCGGTGCGAAGCACCGCGAAGAAGTACTCTTGGGGTGCCCGGCCGGCCTAGTAGCGGAAGGGATTGGGCGTAGCCCAACGCCGACCCAGAGGGGGCCTTCTTTTTGGCTACTTTTTCTTGGCCAAGCAAGAAAAAGTACGCCCGCCGGCAAGGCGGAACACAGCTCCACTCCAACCCAACAACCCACAAAACCAGCCCACCCAACTCACCCCCAGTTGACGCAACCCTAACCCCCCTTTAAATTACTGACCTTTCAGTCATTAAATAAGACACGCCGTACAGCGTGCCCCATCGAACAGAGAGACAAAGCATGTCCGACGAAGTCATCGTGGAAGCCGAAGAAACCCCGGCTGAGCAGGAATCCAAGAAGAAGCGCTCGCGCCTCATTCTGCTCGTCGCCTTTGCCGCGCTGGCCGGCTGGCTGGGCTACAAGTGGTGGTTCAGCCTGACCCACGTTTCGACCGACAACGCCCAGGTGGCCGGGCATTTGATTCCCATCCTGCCCAAGGTCGGCGGCTTCGTGACGGCGGTGAAGGTCACCGACAACCAGGGGGTCAAGGCCGGCACCTTGCTGCTGACCATCGACGACCGCGATTACCGCACCCGCCTCGCCCAGGCCGAGGCCGAGTTGCAGATGGCGCTGGCCGCCGCCGGCAAGGAAGGCGGCTCAGGCCAGGCAGCCGCACAGCTCGCCGCTTCCCGCGCCAGCGCTGCCGCCGCCCGCTCCAATATCGATCAGGCCGTAGCCAATGCCGACAAGGCGCAGAAGGATCTCGACCGCATCCGCTCGCTGGTCGACAAGAAAATGATGTCGCCGCAATCGCTCGACTCCGCCGAAGCCGCGGCCCGCGCCGCGCTGGCGCAGGTGAAATCGATGCGAGATTCCGCCGCTTCGGCCGGCGAACAGGTCAGCGCTTCCGGCGCTGCGCTGCAAGGCGCCATGGCCAAGGTGGAAGCCGCCCGCGCCGTGCGCGATCTGGCCGCCATCCAGTTGGCCGATACGATGGTCATCGCGCCGGTGGCCGGCGTGGTCGGCAACAAGACGGTCGAGCCCGGCCAGTTGTTGCAAGTCGGCCAATCGCTGATGAGCGTCGTGCCGCTCGAGGACGTCTGGGTCGTCGCCAATCTCAAGGAAACCGACGTCGCCCGCGTCAGGCCGGGCAATACGGTCGATATCGAAATCGACGCCTACCCCGGCGAGCATTTCTCCGGCACGGTGGAATCCGTCGCCCCGGCCAGCGGTGCGCTGTTCTCGCTGCTGCCGCCGGACAACGCCACCGGCAACTTCACCAAGGTCGTCCAGCGCATTCCGGTCCGCGTCAAACTGGCCAAGGCGAACGACCCGAATCACCCGCTGCGCCCCGGCATGAGCGCCTTCGTCACCATCGCGACGAAATAAGGCGGCGCCCCGCCCATGCGCCCGCTCCTGCCCTCGCTGCGCCGCTCGGCCACGCCCGAGGCGGCCTACGCCAACCGGATGATCATCGCGCTGACGGTGACGCTGGCCTCGATGCTCGAACTGCTCGACACCAGCATCATCAACGTCGCCATTCCGCACATGATGGGCACGCTGGGTGCGACGCTCGACGAAGTGGCCTGGGTGTCGACCGGCTACGTCGTCGCCAACGTCATCGTGCTGCCCATCTCCGGCTGGCTGGCCAACTACTTCGGGCGGCGCAACTACTTCGCCGGCTCCATCCTGCTCTTCATCGCCGCCTCGTTCTTCTGCGGCAACGCGACCAGCCTCGAAGCGCTCGTCTTCTGGCGCATCGTCCAGGGCATCGGCGGCGGCGGCCTGCTGTCGACCGCGCAGGCCACGCTTTATGAAGTCTTCCCGCCCAAGGAAGTCGGCACCTCGATGGCCATCTTCGGCCTCGGCATCATGGTCGGCCCCACGCTCGGCCCCACCGTCGGCGGCTACATTACCGACGCCTACTCCTGGCCGTGGATTTTCTACATCAACCTGCCGCTCGGCCTGATCGCCCTGCTCTTCGCGCTGATGTACGTGCCCGACTCCAAATACGGCAGCAAGGCAGAAAAGGTCGATTACGTGGGCCTGCTGCTCCTCGCGGCCGGCATCGGTTGCCTGCAGACCATGCTGGAACGCGGTGAAAAACTCGACTGGTTCGATTCGCGCGAAATCATCGCCTACGCCGTGGTCAGTGTCGTGTCGCTGATCCTCTTCGTCCGCCAGGAATTGCGTCACGAACACCCGGTCGTCGAACTGCACATCCTGAAAGACACCCAGCTCTCGGTTTCGCTCGTCTTCACCTTCCTGCTCGGCGCCTCGCTCTACAGCACGGTGTTCATCTTCCCGGTCTATGTGCAGACCGTGCTCGGCTACAACGCCTGGGAAACCGGCCTCGTCATCCTGCCCGGCGCGCTGGCCAGCGGCTTCACCATGGCGGTCATGGGCAAGCATGTCAGCAAGACCACCATCGACCTGCGCATCTACGTGGTGATTGGCGCCGCCATCTTCGGCTACGCCATGTGGCAGCATGGCCAATTCACCGTCTGGTCGGGTAACGACGACTTCCTGTGGCCGATGATCCTGCGCGGCGTCGGCCTCGGCATGATCTTCATCCCGCTCAACAACCTGGCGCTCGGCAACCTGCCACCGCACCAGATAGCCAACGGCAGCGGCCTCTACAACCTCACCCGCCAGCTCGGCGGCAGCGTCGGCATCGCCGCCTCGGCCACCACGCTCGTCAAATTGCAG
The DNA here is from genome assembly GCA_041904995.1 of Azonexus sp. GTDB lineage: Bacteria > Pseudomonadota > Gammaproteobacteria > Burkholderiales > Rhodocyclaceae > Azonexus. The sequence continues at coordinate 63,662 of JAYRMB010000014.1, read as the reverse complement.
GAAATCAACCGCGGCGAACTGCTGCACCACGTCGACCGCTTCTCGGCGCTCGCCCACGAGCGCCTCATCCACATCAAGGCCCTGCTAGCCCAACACGGCGCCGCAGCCGTCGTCATTGAAAAGAAAGCCCTGCTCCTGCTCAACCAGCAAGTCGCCAAGCAGGCCATGATGCTCTCCTTCGAGCGCCTCTTCCTCTACTTCGGCGTCGCCATGCTCGCCGCCGTACCACTGCTACTCCTGATGCAGCGCACCCACTTCAGCCGCAAGGCGGGGGAGGATCTGGCGCATTGAGCATCGTGCGGCTGTCAGAATATAGGCAAAAAAAATGATTTTAAAATTGTATTTTGGGGGCGTACACAGAAGAGATTTTTAAATAGATTTCAAATCACATTTATTATATACAAAACAACAAAAACAAGCACTAAGCAAAAACATTTATATTAATTTAATATTCATTTCTAGAGTAATACACCATCTTAATTAATTGAAAAGTCAGTCCTTCGATATGCCCCCGGCAAGCCATGTCTCTGAAATAAGACGCTCCTGCTCTTCTCTGTAACAACTCAGGTACTTAGGGTTCCCAGTTGTCTTAAATTTTTGTTTCAACGAATCTAGGTGAGCAATAACCCCCCCTCGCATTGCAAAGTTTTTTGTTAATAGCATATTATTTATAGGATAGTTTAAACAACTAAACTGCGCTCGCCTAGATAATAAATATGATGCCACGCACTCCATTACAAACACCTTAACGGGTACATTTTTCGTAACACCGTTTGATTTTTCATATAAACAAACCGAGTTCAAAATATGATTAGGGTCTAGTGTTTGATCATACAACGAATCGCAAATTTTCAACCATTCCCTCCAAAATTCAGGCTTGGCAAAAAAATAATTACTAAAAACCATACTATTAGAATCGTTAACCAATTTTTTTAAATCAATATCTCTATCAAATTGTTTAAAAAAATCTGAAACATGATGGATAAAACCGTTAAAGAAAAAGTCTTGGTGCTCAAAAATATTTAAGAACATTGCTCCGTGACATGGAAAAGGGGAAAACGTGTAGACGTCAACCGCTGGGGAAAATCTCATAAAATCGATAACTTCTGCTCCGGACAGCCCTGTCTTCTGGGAGAAATTTGGTGACACAAACCCGTACCACGAAGATTCATCCAATTTAGCCGAATGAAGATAATTTCGAATCGGCCAGTATTCATACCAATCCGGCTCCTCACTAAAAAAATTATCCAGAGGTAGAAAACCAGGATCACGCTGCCTCCGCGTCTCGTCGTTATAAACTATCTGGTAGGCATTGATTTTATTCGTCGTCTCAGCGACAGGTTGCACATTTTTTCTAGAAAAAACTCGAAAAAAATTACTTAGAATATTCAATTTAAACTTTCCAATAAGAAACATCCAAGATAACAAGCGTTCGCAAAGCTGGGCAAGGAGAATGAAACCTACTCCCAAGCAAAGTAACATGGGGGGCCATGGATACATGAAGCGTACCAGTCTATGCCAATGGATTTTAACTAGCAATTACAAGGACATAGCGCAAAAAATTCGAACAAACGAAAAAGGCACTTCCGATGGAAGTGCCTCAGTTCGTTGTGTTTTGTGCTGGCGCGCCCGGAGCGATTCGAACGCCCGACCCTCTGGTTCGTAGCCAGATACTCTATCCAACTGAGCTACGGGCGCGCTGCCAAAATCAAATCGGCTGTTGACCGACCTGAAAAAGTCACTGTTGGCGCGCCCGGAGCGATTCGAACGCCCGACCCTCTGGTTCGTAGCCAGATACTCTATCCAACTGAGCTACGGGCGCGCTGACAGAGCCGCGCATTATACGGACCTTATCGTAGAATGCAAGGGGTTTCTGCCGATTTCGACACTCCATGAAAGTCATCCCCGTTCGCATGCCTAAATACCCCGAGTGCTGGGAGAGCTGCGGCTCGTGCGCGAGCGGCGATGTGTTCATCCTCGAAGTGCTGGTAAACGTGGGCGACCAGCTGAATTTCGACGACACTATCCTGACGCTGGAAACCGGCAAGGTGGCGCTGGATATCCCCTCCCCGTACGCCGGGCGCGTGGCCAGCGTCCATGTGATCGCCGGCGATACGATGGATGAAGGGGCCTTGCTGGTCACGCTGGAGACCGAGGCTTAGCTTTCTTCGCTCGGCGGGCCAAGCTCCAGCCCGTTACGCACCTCGCGCACGCCACGCACGCTGGCGGCGAGTTCCATGGCGCGGCGCAGCGCATGTTCGTCCGGCACGCGGCCGACGATGGTGACAATGCCGGAGCGGCCGGTCACGCGAATGCGCGAGCCGGCGAGGCCGATGTCGCTACGCAAGACGGTTTCGACCTTGTCGGTGAGCAGATCGTCGAGCGCGAAGCCGGCACCGGAGGTGGCGGCCAGGGTTTGCGGGTCGGCCCGGGTCAGGGCCGTCAGCCCCAGCCCGCAAAAGGTGGCAGCAGCAAAGAGCGCCATGATGGAAAGCTGGCGTTGGATCATGTTTGTTCTCCTTCTAAGGTTGATCTCAACAGCCTTATTGCGAATGCCGTGCCAGCTTTATTTATCGCTTTGAATCAAACACTTGAAAAATACGCCGGGCAAACCGACCCGCCAGCCGTCGCCCGCTGGCGACAGCCTCAGACCTCGGCCGCACCTTCGCTGCTGCGGAACATGGCCGGGGCGAGGTCGTGCTTTTGCAGCAGCCGGTAGAACTCGGTGCGGTTGCGGTCGGCGATGCGCGCGGCGTCGGCAACGTTGCCATCGGTCAGTTTGAGCAGCTGGACAAGGTAATTGCGCTCGAAGCGCTGCTTGGCTTCAGCGTAGGTCAGCGCCTCCATGCTCGGCGAGCGCAGGGCGCGCTGGACGAGCGAGAGCGGGATCAGCGGCGTCGAGGTCAGCGCACAGCTTTGCTCGACCACGTTGTAGAGCTGGCGCACGTTGCCCGGCCAGGCGGCGGTGGCGAGCGCCTCCAGCGCGTCGGGCGCGAAGCCGTTGATCGGCTTGCCGTACTTGGTGGCCACCTGCTGCACGAAATGGGCGGCAAGCAGCGGAATATCCTCGCGCCGTTCTTCGAGGCGCGGCAGGGTGAGCGACACAACGTCGAGCCGGTAATAGAGGTCTTCGCGGAACTGGCCGTCGGCCATGGCGGCTTCGAGGTCGCGGTGAGTGGCCGAGAGCAGGCGCACATCGACCGGCTCGCCGCGCGTCGCGCCGACCGGGCGCACGACGCGCTCCTGCAAGACGCGCAGCAGCTTGACCTGGAGCGCCAGCGGCATGTCGCCGATTTCATCAAGAAAGAGCGTGCCGCCGTTGGCCGCCTGGAACAGGCCGCCGCGATTGCTGGCGGCGCCGGTGAAGGCGCCTTTCATATGGCCGAAGAGTTCGGATTCAAGCAGTTGCTCGGGGATCGCGCCACAGTTGATGGCGATGAACGGCCCCTTGGCACGCGGGCTGGCGCGGTGGATGGCGCGGGCCAGCACCTCCTTGCCGGTGCCGCTCTCGCCGCGAATCAGCACGCTGGCCTCGGATTGCGCCACCATGCGCGCCTCGGCCATCAGCGTGGCCATGCGGCTGCTGCGGAAGACGATGCCGTCCATCCATGCTTCGCCCGCCCCGCCCTCACTTGGCGCTTCGTCGCGCGCCGAGACTTGCAGCGCCTGGTCGATCTTTTCGAGCAGTATCTGGCTATCGAACGGCTTGGTCAGGTAGCCGAACACACCGCGCGAGGTGGCATCCACCGCATCGGGAATGGTGCCGTGCGCGGTGAGCAGGATGACGGGCAGCGCCGGGCGGGTGGCGCGGATTTCCTCGAACAGCGCGAGGCCGTCGCGCCCCGGAAGGCGCACGTCGGACACCACCACGCGCGGCGGATCGACCGCCAGCTGCGCCAGCGCCGCTTCGGCCGAGCCGGCGGTGCTAACGCGGTAGCCCCGCGCACGCAGGCGCATGCCGAGCAGGCGCAGGATGTCCTCGTCGTCATCGACCACCAGAATGTGTGCGCTCATCGCTTGCCCCCGCTGCGCGGCCGCGTCGGCAGCGTGCGCTCGATGTCGGCCAGGCTGTCGAGCTTTTCCTGCAACTCGGCGGCCTTGCGCTGGCTCTCCTTCGCTTGCAGGCCCTGCTTGTCGAGCTGCGCTTCGAGGCGCAGGCGCTCGTTGTAGTTGTCGAACAGCAGGCGGGCCAGCGGGTGCAGCTGGGCGGCGTCGTTGTTCTTCAAGACGCCTTCGAGCAGGCCGACGGCACGTGGCAGGTCGCTCGCCCCGCGCGTTTGGCCCAGCAGCATGGCCAGTTTGAGCTGATTGACCGACTGCTGCGGTGCACTGCCCAAATTGGCCTTTTCCCGGGCCAGCTCGGCCGGGGTCATTTTGCCCAGCGCGACGTGGTAGCCCAGCAAGGGCGCCGCCCCGCCCTCTTCCAGGCGTGGCAGATGCGGGCCGCCGGCGCAGCCGGCCAGGGTTGCGGCCAAAAGAAGCGCCGCCGCGACGCGGTGGCAGTTTTGCTCAAAGTTCATCCGGAATATCCACCTGAAAATGGGCGCCGCGTTCGGCCGCCAGCAACTCGACCCGCCCGCCCATGGCGCGCACCAGTTCGCGCACGATGGACAACCCAACCCCGCTGCCCTGGCGCGGCGCCGGCGCGGCGCGACGGCCCTGAACAAAGGGATCGAAGATGCGCTGGCGGTCTTCCTCAGCCACGCCGGGGCCGTGGTCGAGGCAGGTGAAGCGCCAGCCGTGGTCGAGGCGTTCGGCGCGCAGCCGCACCTCGCCACCGGGCGGGCTGAAATCGATGGCGTTGGACAACAGGTTATCGAGCACGACGCCGAGCTTTTCGGCATCGAGCGTGGCGCTTTGACTGGGTGCCTCGACGACGACCTGCACCTGCCGGCCCTGGGCGTGCAGTTCCCGGCGCTGGGCGGCTTCGGCCAGCAGTCGGTCGACCGGTACGGCCGCCGGGTTCAATTGGCGGGCAGCGAAGGCGGCGGCGTTGAGCGAGAGCAGGCTTTCGATCTGGCGCTGCAAGGCGGCGACGTTGTGGCGCAGGATATCGACCACCTCGCGCTGGCTATCGACCAGCGGACCGGGCACTTCTTCGCCGAGCAGAGCGACGCCTTCCTTCAAGGCAGTGAGCGGTGTCTTGAGTTCGTGCGAAACGTGGCGCAAGGCGCGCTCGCGGTCGGCTTCGAGTTCGCGCAGGCGCTCGCGCAGCCAGTCGAGTCGGCGGCCGAGGCGGCGCAAATCGTCCGGGCCGCCGACACGCACCGCTTCGTCGAAACGGCTGCCGCCCAGCCGCGTAATGGCCTGCTCCAGCCGCTGCACCGGGCGTACCAGCCACCAGGCCATGACCAGGGCGACCACGAAGGCACCCAACAGCGCGGCGAGGATTTGCGTGCCAAGGCGCAGGCGGTTGTCTTCGAGCTGCTGCAACATGCGCCCGTTGCGCTCGTCGATCCAGCGCTGGCCGGCTTGCTTGAGCAGGCCGTTGAGTTCGGACAGGCGGGCCAACAGCGGCGCGATCTCGTTCTGCGCAATGTGTTGATCCAAGCCGCCGCGCAGGGCTTCAGCCACCATGCGCCAGCCGCCGAGCAGCGAGGCCAAGGGTTGCTCGGGCATGGCGTCGAGGCGGTCGATCACGGCCAACGACTGGTCGAGATGGGTATCGAAGCGCTGGCGGAATTCCGGGTTGTCGAGCACCAGGTATTGCCGGGCGCTGCGTTCGATATCGACGGTGCGCTCGGCCAGCTCCTGCAGCGAGCCGGTGACTTGCAGCGCCAGTTCGCTATTGGCGTTGCTTTGCTGCACCAGCCGCTCGACGATGAACCAACTGCGCACGGCGACGCCGCCGAGCAGCACGACGATCAGTGCGAAGCCGGCAAGCATGGCGTGGCGGAAGGAGATGCGGTTCATGGGTGACAAGGGGTAAAACCGGAATTTTAGGGCGGAGTGGCTGATTGCTACCGTCGAGGCGGGCTTTTCGCGCCATTCTCAGCGTGAAAACTACTTCTTCAAAATCAATGGATTGGATTCATGTCGCCAATTAACGACATCTTAACCCGGCGCCACGGCAGGTGATGCGGCCTGATGTAGAAAAACTTGTCGCCATTTGCCGACAGATGCTCGCTCAAGCTTCGAACAGCAAGGCTATTTTATTTTTCAAACCATTGTTTTTACGCGACTTACGCTCACTGGCACGCTTATCGCGATAAGGCTGGGGCAATTTGCGATATGACCTCAGGAGCCTACATGTTCAATAAAACCCCGCTGACCCAACGCAACGACCCGATCACCCGCAAGGACGTGAAGAGCGTGCTGACTTCGCCTAGTTCACCCGGCTCGGTCACCAGCCTGAACAACACCGCGACCAGCACGCCGCAGAATGCCCAACCGGCCGCCGAGCCGCCCAAACCGGAGACACCTGCTGCCGAAAGCCCGATGGGTGCGCGCCTGATCGTCGGCCCGGACGTGAAGCTGAAAGGTGCCGAGATACTCGATTGCGACACGCTGGTCGTGGAAGGCTCGGTCGAAGCGACGATGGACAGCCGCGTCATCCGCATCGCCGACAACGGCGCCTTTACCGGCAAGGTCAGCATCGACATCGCCGAAATCCACGGCACCTTCGAAGGCGACCTGACGGCCCGCTCGCAACTGATCATCCATGCCACCGGCAAGGTGAACGGCAAGATCCGTTACGGCAAGCTGGTGATCGACGAAGGCGGCGAGCTGTGCGGCGATATCCAGGCGCTGTCATCCGAGCGCGCCAATTCGGTCATTCGCGCTAGCAGCGGCATTCCCACACTGGAAGCCGTCGCCGGCTGATCCCTCATCCCTTGCCTTAATGGCCTCTGGCAAGGTCTTTATGCGGGTGGCGTGAAATGCTTGGTCATCGGAAAGGAAACCTACTAGACTCAGTGAGTGACCTTTCCGCTGACCGCCATGAACCGCCGCCCGCATTCTTTTTTACTGCTTCTCTCCACCCTGCTCGCCACGCTTGCTCTGCCCGCCCAGGCGCAGCGCACTTATGGTTACGGTGACGACGACCGCCGGCCGGACGATCGGCGCTACGAGACCCGCGGCTACGAGCAGCGCGGATACGACAACCGCGGCTATCAGGGCGGCTATTACCCGTCGCAGCGCGACGAAGTACCGACCGCCCGCGATTTCGACCGGCGCAATTACGATTACCGCGGCCGCCGCCTCGACCGGCCGGAACCAGAGCCGATGATCGTCTTCCAGTTCGGCGACGTGCATCGCCGCGAGATTCGCGATTACTACGGCCGCGAAATGGGCCGTGGAAACTGCCCGCCGGGTTTTTACCGCCATGGCCGCGACTGTTTGCCGCCGGAGATGGACAGCCGCTGGGATCGCGGCCAGCCCATCCCGCGCGACCTGCGCTACTACTCGCTGCCGCGCCAGCTGCTCTCCCGCCTGCCGCCACCGCCACCCGGCCATCGCTATGTGATGATCGGCACCGACGTGCTGCTCATTTCCAGCGCAACTGGCGTGGTCATCGACATCCTGCCGGGCATCGTCGGCTACTGAAGCCGGCAGGCAATCCTCTTTCGTATCCTTTTCCTTGCTAAAACTTGGGCAAGGCGGCGGCGCTTTTCTTAAAATACGCGCTGATTTTTTCCAAACTTCCCGAAAGTAGTTTTCATGGCCCAATACGTAATGTCCATGCTCCGCGTGAGCAAGGTTGTGCCGCCCAAGCGGCAGATCATCAAGGATATTTCCCTTTCCTTCTTCCCCGGCGCCAAGATCGGCCTGCTCGGCCTGAACGGCGCCGGCAAGTCGACCGTGCTGAAGATCATGGCCGGCGTCGAGAAGGAATACGACGGCGAAGTGCAGTGGCAGCCGAACATTTCCATCGGCTACCTGCCGCAGGAACCGCAGCTTGACGCTGAAAAGACCGTCAAGGAAGAAGTCGAATCCGCGCTGGGCGAAGTGATGCAGGCGCAAGCCAAGCTGGACGAGGTGTATGCCGCCTACGCCGACCCGGAAGCCGACTTCGACAAGCTGGCCGAGGAACAGGCCCGCCTGGAGGCGATCATCGCCACCGCCGGCTCCGACACCGAGCACCAGATGGAAATCGCCGCCGACGCACTGCGTCTGCCGCCCTGGGAGGCCAAGATCGGCAACCTGTCCGGCGGTGAAAAGCGCCGTGTGGCGCTGGCCAAGCTGCTGCTCTCCAAGCCCGACATGCTGCTGCTCGACGAACCGACCAACCACTTGGACGCCGAATCGGTCGAATGGCTGGAGCAGTTCCTCGTGCGCTTCCCGGGCACCGTGGTCGCCGTCACCCACGACCGCTACTTCCTCGACAACGCCGCCGAGTGGATTCTCGAACTCGACCGCGGCGAGGGCATTCCCTGGAAGGGCAACTACTCCAGCTGGCTGGAGCAGAAGGAAGCCCGCCTGGAAACTGAAAACAAGCAGATCGACGCCCACATGAAGGCGATGAAGCAGGAACTGGAATGGGTGCGCTCCAACCCGAAGGCGCGCCAGGCCAAGTCCAAGGCCCGTCTGGCCCGCTTCGAGGAAATGTCGAGCCACGAATACCAGAAGCGCAACGAGACGCAGGAAATCTTCATTCCGGTCGGCGAGCGCCTGGGCGACCAGGTCATCGAGTTCAATGGCGTCACCAAGTCCTTCGGCGACAAGCTGCTGATGGACAACGTCAGCTTCACCATCCCGCCCGGCGCCATCGTCGGCATCATCGGCCCGAACGGTGCCGGTAAATCGACCCTGTTCAAGATGATCACCGGCCAGCAGCAACCGGACGCCGGCGAGGTGAAGATCGGCCAGACAGTGAAAATGGCTTACGTCGACCAGTCGCGCGATTGTCTCGACGGCGGCAAGACGGTGTTCGAAGAGCTGGCGCAAGGCAGCGACATCCTGCAAATCGGCAAGTTCGAAATGCCCAGCCGCGCCTACATCGGCCGCTTCAACTTCAAGGGCGCGGATCAGGGCAAGCTGGTCGGCAACCTCTCCGGCGGCGAACGCGGCCGCCTGCACCTGGCCAAGACGCTGATGGCCGGTGGCAACGTCCTGCTGCTTGACGAGCCGTCAAATGACCTCGACGTCGAAACCCTGCGCGCACTGGAAGACGCCCTGCTCGAATTCCCGGGCTGTGCGCTGGTCATCTCGCACGACCGCTGGTTCCTCGACCGGATTTGTACCCACATCCTGGCCGCCGAAGGCGAATCGCAATGGACTTTCTTCCCGGGCAACTACCAGGAATACGAAGAGGACAAGCGCAAGCGTCTGGGCGAGGAAGGTGCCAAGCCGAAGCGTATCCGCTACAAGCCGATCACCCGCTGATCGTCAGCCGCGGTTTTTGCCTATTTTGGGCAGTGCACCGCAGCAGACAACAAAAAGGCGCCTCCGGGCGCCTTTTTTGTTGTCTGACGGCGGAATTCAGATCGCTAAGGACTCTCCACGCGCCGGGTAATCGTTACTCAGCGCAAAATCAATCGCTCCAAGCAGATCCTTGAACTGCGGCCGTGCGAAAGGCATGCTCTGTACCGAGATGTAATAGAGCGTCCCATCCGGGCGAGTCAGGAACACGCCGGGTTCGCTGAACAGCGCAGGCTCTTCGATGCCGATTGAGGTCTTGCCGCGAGATGCGCTGACGTACAAGCCCCATTGGCGGGCACTCGCCATGCTCAGCCCATGCGCCAAGCGCAGCTTGCTCAGCCGAATCTTTTCCGCCATCGCGGCCGTGCGCGCTTCATCGTCGCTGCTAAGTGCGAGAACCTGCACTCCACGTTTGTCGAATTCCGGCACCAAGGCTTCCAGTTCAATCAGATATTTGGCGCAGACCGGGCAATGCAAGCCACGATAGAAAACGATCAGATCGAAGTTGGCACCGGGCTGGGCGCCAAGGACGAAACGGCCACCGCCCAGCAACGGTACATTGAGCGCAGGCGCAGGCTGCCGCGGAAGCAAAACAGGGATATTCATGGCATTCGTCTCCTGAAAGAAAATCGGGAAAGACAAGCTGAAGCTTGCCCTTTGGAAACGATCATGCTGTACCTTAAGCAACCATAGGTTCAATCATGTTTGCAAATCGTACAAACCCCTCCCGACTCGACCGTTTGTCAGCGCTGCTTACCGGGTTGCGTCCCCGCATCGAGCGCGTTGCTGAACACGATGTCGGCGTCACGCAGCTTGACCACCCCCCTTGCGACCACGCTCTGCGCCTGCACCTCATCCTGCCGGACGACATTTCGCTCCCTGGTGAAGCGGACGCCCCCTCGTCACAGCCCAAACTGATCGCAGCACTGAAGCCTTGCGCCGACAAGCGGGGCCACCCGGGTCAGGCCTTATGCCTCGATGTCCATCTCACGGGCCCAGCCGCCCCACTGTTCATACAAGAGTTCGCGGAGCCGGTCGAATTCGTGGTCGACGAATCGGCCGGCGCGCTCCGCCAGATCATGCCGCTGATCGCTCTGGAACTGAACGCCCCACGTTGTGGACATGATGCCTTGCTGCAACACGCGGGAGAAATACTGTTCATTGGACTACTGCGCTATCTGACCGAAAGGCCGGGCGCCAACCAGCGACTGTTTCGCGGCTTGTCCGATAGCCGGATCGCCAGGGCAATCGTGGCCATGCATACCCAACCGGGACATCCCTGGAAACTGGAAGATCTGGCCACCGAGGCCGGCATGTCGCGAACTGCATTTGCCAATCGGTTTCGTGAATTGGTTGAGCAAACTCCAGGACGTTACCTTGCCCGCTTGCGCCTATCCATCGCTGAAAACGCCGTTCGTGCCGGTGGCGGACTCAAGCAAGCGGCCCGCCTAAGCGGTTATCGCAATGCCTCGGCACTGTCGCGCGCCCTCTCCCGGCGATGCGAACGCACTTGAGGGGAGCATGGCACACGCCAATCAGTCGGGCGATTTTCCGCTGATTTTCTCTTTCGCGGTTTCCAGAGCCTCACCGGTGGCCTCTGCCCCGCGCTTGATACCGCGTCCGGCAGCGGAAACACCAACCTCGATACCATGTCCGGCGGCTTCGGCACCGCGCCGTACTACACGCGCCGTGGCGTCAGCGCCCCGCTTGATACCATGGCCAGCGGCTTCGACGCCCTTCTCGACCCCTGAGACCGCTGCCTGCGCACCATCCTTGACGGCGTGACCCGCCTTGTCCAGCGCACCTTCTTCAGCTTGTGCGTTCAGACCAAGGACGAGGCAGAACAAAACGAGCAATCGCTTCATGGCAATCTCCTGAATCTGTCGATGATTTGAAAATATCAGGAAGACGGCGTTCAATCCGTACCGGTCTGTAAGCCTGTGTATCCGTCGTTTTCAGGGTGGAAAACGGTCACCCTGAATGCAAAACGGGCGCCGCTTGGCGCCCGTTCTTTTTATGCGCCCCGCCAACGCGAGGTGCAAAAACTGTGTCTCTAAATTTTATATATTTTTAGTGCTTCAGACTGGCTGAGAAAACGGCCTTGGTCTTTTCGGAAAACTGGAACTCACTGAAAGCGCGCTCAATTGCGGCTTCGTTGTTGCCGTGCGACTGGTCTTCGAAGCTGATGCCGATGGTCTTGCCATTGGCGGCCAGCGTCTGGAAGGCATAGCGCCAGCGTTGGGCTTCGGCCAGACGCTCACGCAGCTCGGCCTCGTTGGAAATGGTAATGCCTGCTTTCTTCAAGGAATCCAGAAATTGCTCGAAGGATTCGTTGCTAAGACTGCCCATTGATATCTCCGTTTGAAGTGCGGTGTTTGATCACCATGAGCCGAATAACGCAGCAATTTCGATTCGGTTGACACGAAAGTGATAGCCGAATGAATGCGATAATTCGGCCCCATGAAAAAGCCGCAAACCCCACCCGCCATTCCCGAGATTCGCGAAGGCCAATCCATTGATTTGCTGAAGGAATTGCACATTCTGACGCGCGATGGAAAGTTGAATCAGGACACCCGCCGCAAGCTGAAACAGGTCTATCACCTGTACCAGTTCATCGAGCCTTTGCTCGCCGATGCAAAAATTTTGGTCGATCATGGGGCCGGCAAGTCCTACCTTGGCTTCATCCTCTACGACCTGTATTTCAAGAGCCGCGAGCTTGGCGAAATCGTCGGGATCGAGACCCGCGCCGAACTGGTCGCCAAGTCGCGCGAGCTGGCCGAGCGCCTGGGTTTTCCGCGCATGCGCTTCCTCGCCTGCACCGTGGAGGATTCCTTCACCTCGCCGGAACTGCCGAGCGAAGTCGATGTCGTCACCGCCCTGCACGCCTGCAACACGGCCACTGACGACGCCATCCGCTTCGCCCTGACCCGCAACGCCCAGCACATCGTGCTGGTGCCCTGCTGCCAAGCTGAAGTCGCTGCCACCATGCGCGCCCGCAAGAACGAATCGCTGTCGAAGACCCCGCTCTCCGAGCTGTGGCGTCACCCGATCCACACGCGCGAACTGGGCAGCCATCTGACCAATGTGTTGCGCTGCCTGCTGCTGGAGTCGCACGGTTACGACGTGACCGTCACCGAACTAGTCGGCTGGGAACACTCGATGAAGAACGAGCTGATCATCGCCAGCAAGCGCCATCATCCGCGCAAAAATGCCCGCGATCGGGCCGAGGCCATCCTGCGCGAGTTCAATATCGAGGAACTCGCCCCGCGTTTCATCTACTAAGGCCCCATGACCCGCATTCAACACCCTCTCGAACTCCTCGCGCCGGCCAAAAATGCCGATTTCGGCATCGAGGCCATCAAGCACGGCGCCGACGCCGTCTATATCGGCGGCCCGGCCTTTGGCGCGCGCTATGGTGCCGGCAACGAGATCGCCGACATCGCCCGCCTGTGCGAATTCGCCCATCGTTTCCGCGCCAAGGTTTTTGTCGCGCAGAACACCATCCTGCACGATTCCGAACTCGAAGCCGGGCGCGAACTGGCCTGGGATTTGTACAACGCCGGCGCCGATGCGCTGATCATCCAGGACATGGGCCTGCTCGAACTCGATCTGCCGCCCGTCCAGTTGCACGCCAGCACGCAGACCGATATCCGCAGTGCCGAAAAAGCCCGCTTTTTGCAGGACGTCGGCTTCTCGCAGATTGTTCTCGCACGCGAAATGACGTTAAAGGAAATTATTAACGTTGCCTCGCAAACTACTGTTGCATTGGAGTATTTTGTTCACGGCGCGCTGTGCGTCGCCTACTCCGGCCAGTGCTACATCAGCCACGCCCACACCGGGCGCAGCGCCAACCGCGGCGAGTGTTCGCAAGCCTGCCGCCTGCCTTACACGCTGATCGACGACAAGGGCAAGGTCATCACCGAGAACCAGCATTTGCTGTCGATGAAGGACAACAACCAGACGGAAAACATCCTGGCGCTGGTCGAGGCCGGCGTCTCGTCGTTCAAGATCGAGGGACGCCTGAAGGACCTCTCCTACGTCAAGAACATCACGGCGCATTACCGCCGACTGCTCGACGACATCATCGAAAAGCACCCGCAATACCACCGCGCGTCCAGCGGCCGCTCGACCTTCACCTTCACGCCGCAGCCGGACAAGACCTTCAACCGCGGCTACACCGACTATTTCGCCAACGACCGCCAGGACGACATCGGCGCCTTCGATTCGCCAGCCTTCGTCGGCGAGTTGATTGGCGAAGTCGCGCAGATTGGCGATGGCTGGATCGTGGTCAATACCGACCAGACCTTCCACAACGGCGACGGCGTCTGCTTCCATGACGCGCATGGCGATGTGCAGGGCATGCGCATCAACCGGGCCGAGGGCAAGAAGCTCTACCCGGCCGAGATGCCGGAAGACCTGACCGAAGGCGCCACCCTCTTCCGCAACCGCGACCAGGAATTCGAGCGGGCGCTGGAGAAGGAATCGGCCGACCGCCGCGTTTCGGTCAAACCGGTGTTCGCCGAAAACGCCGACGGCTTCACACTGACCCTGACCGACGAAGATGGCGTCACTGCTGCGGTGCACCTGCCCAAAAGCGAAAAAATCGGCGGCGAGCTGGCGCAGAACCCTGAGGCCGCGATGGCCAAGCTGAAGGAAAACCTCTGCAAGTTCGGCAACACGATGTTCGTCGCCGAGCCGGTGGAATTGCAGCTGGATCAACCGTGGTTCCTGCCCGTCGGGGCGATCAACGCGCTGCGCCGCGAGGCCGCCGAGCAGTTGCAGGCCGCCCGCGTCGCCAGCCACCCACGCCCGCCGCGCGCCGCACCGGCCGAACAGCCCGTGCCCTATCCGCAGGAAGAACTGACCTACCTCGGCAACGTGTTCAATGCCAAGGCCCGCGCTTTCTACGAGAAGCACGGCGTCAAGCTGATCGAGGAAGCCTACGAGGCCGGCAACGAAAAAGGCATGGTGTCGCTGATGATCACCCGCCACTGCCTGCGCTACAGCTTCAACCTGTGCCCGAAGGAAGTGAAGAACATCAAGCCGGACCCGATGACGCTGATGAACGGCAACGAGAAGCTGATCCTCAAGTTCGACTGCAAGGCCTGCGAGATGCACGTCATCGGCAAGATGAAGAAAGGCGTCAAGCTCAACCTCGGCACGATCCGCAGCGAAGCTTCCTGCGGCTGATCCGGCCGGATCAGCCCGGCTTGCGTAGCAGGTCGACGCGCTGAGGATTGAGGAAGGTCGCCCCTTCCGGCCCGAGATAGGACTCGAATCGGGCCTTCACCTGCGCGTATAGCGCCGGGTCTAGCTGGTGATTGGTGTGCGTGACCTGGATCATGCGCCGGTCGAACTGGTCGAAATTCTCGAAGAAACTGCGGGTATTGAAGAACAACTGCTGCTCAGACACCAGCGGCCCACGCTCGACGGCCCGGCAGATGGCGGCGAAGGCCGCTTCGCGCACGATCTTCTCGTCGTGGAAAAGCCTGAACACCTCGTTCAGCTCGCCGGCATAAACCGGCTCCGAGATCCAGGCCAGGCCGCCCGGTTTCAGCACGCGGGCGATTTCGCTCAAGGCCTGGTCCATCAGCGGCATTGGTACGTGGTGCAGCGACTTGAACATCAGCACGATATCGACGCTGCCATCCTCGGCCGGGATCGCCTCGGCGCCGCCGTGGCGGAAGCTGACCTGGGGCAGATCGGTGATTTCGAGGTTGCGTCGGTGCTGTATGTCATCCACTTCGAGGGCGACGATTTCCTTCACCCGCCCACTCTCCGCCAGCAGTCGCGTCTTTTCAGCCTTGCCGCAGCCCAGTTCGAGCACGCACGCGCCATCCAGCGGCAGCGTCTCGAGCATCAATTTGACTTCATTGACCAGCATGTCTTGAGTGGGATCGGCGATTTTCATGGGCAGCAATCGTTGGAACGAAGGCGCAATATTAACCGATGATTATTTAGCCGATCATCTCCGCGCGAGATCGAGCGTCAGCCCCGGCTAGCCATGCGGTATAGTGTTGCCCGCTTGCCTGTCATGCCTCCTGCATCCGCACATGAAACCGACCGCCTGCCCGTCCTGCCGCCAAACGATGTCGAAGCACAAATTCGAACGCAACCTCGGCGGCGAAGTCATTCTCGACCTGTGCTTTCCCTGCCAGGGCATCTGGTTCGACGAAAGCGAGAATCTGCAGATCACGCCGGGCGGCATCATCGAACTCTTCCGCCTGATCCACGGCAATCGCGATGCACAGCGCCAGCCATTGACCAATAATCTGCGCTGCCCGCGCTGCGATGACCGCCTTCTGCATGGCCTCGACATGAGCAAATTCGGCGGCCGCTTCAATTACGACCGCTGCCTGCAACACCACGGCCGTTTCACTACCTTCGGTCAGTTCATGATCGAAAAGGGTTTCGTCCGCCAGTTGAACCCGGCCGAAATTCACGCCCTGGCCGCCAAGATCGGGGTCATTCACTGCTCCGGCTGCGGTGCACCGGTCGATATTAGGAAAAACCAGGCCTGCGACCACTGCAAGGCCGTGATCACCATTCTCGATCCGCAAGCCATCGAAAAGGCACTGGCCCGCTTCCAGCAGGCGGAAAGCAAGCGGAGCGCACCACCGGATTTCAACATCCTGGCCGACGCCCTGATCATGCAGGAGCGGGAAAAATCACGGCAACAACGCGAGCGGCGTCAGCAGGGCCTGTTCGAAAGAGCCGACGAAGGCATCGACGCCGGCGACCTGCTGGTTGGCGGCATCGGCTTCATTCTCGGCCTGCTCAACTGATTAGTTCGCCTCTGGCAAGCCTCAGCTGTCCGCTCCGTCCCAGCACCGCGCGGAAATATCCGCCGGCACGTCGGCCCCATGGGCAATCGCTTTTTGCAGGTCGGCCAGTAAAGCGAGGATTCGATCCTTGCATTGCAACAAATGACCACAACGTTGCCGAGCTGCGTACAGTTCGCCTCGGTCGGCAAGATCGACGATCTCCAGCCCCAGGCGATGAACCTCGCAATGCGTTCCGTCGATTTGCGCGAACTCCGGCAGATGAGCATAGCGTTGCCGGCCATGGCTGTCGTACCAATGGCCGAAACGGCATTGATGGTGGTCGGCCAGCTCGGCCTGTGTCAGTTGCAACGAGGCTCCATCGAGGTAAAGCAGAACGCGATTGACCCAGCGCAGGTGATCGTATTGCGCCACCATCAGCGGGAAATCGGATAGTTCCCAATGCGTATCCGCCCACTGCGCCCAGCGCGGATCGGGATTCCATTGCGCCACCCAGGCGTCGACGTCGACCACGGGCATCGGTCGGGCAATGCCATAGCCTTGCGCCAGATCGCAACCGAGGCGCATCAGTACCACGCCGTGTTCGGGTGTTTCCACGCCCTCGGCCAAAACCCGCCTCTCAAAGACCGCCGGCAGGGAAATCACTGCTTCGACCAGTGCCATGTCGCTCTTGTCGTCGAGGATGTCACGCACGAAATGCTGATCGATCTTCAGGCCGTCAACCGGCAGTTGGCGCAGATAAGCCAGTGAAGCATAGCCCGTACCGAAATCATCGACTTCCACCGCGACTTTAAGCGCGCGGCAGCTGCGCACCACCGATGCGGCATGCGCCAGGTCGGACAGTGCGGAGGATTCGGTGACCTCCAGACAGAGCGCCTCCGGCGGCACGTCCGGATAGCGTGCCAGCAAGGCCTGCAAACCCGCGACAAAGCCCGGTTTCAGGAAGTGCCGCCCGGCGATGTTTACCGAAATGGTGTAATGCAGGCCAGCTTTCCACCAGAGGGATAGTTGCGCCAATGCCTGCAAGATCACCCAATCGCCGAGCGCCTCGATGAAAGCCGAGCGTTCGACATCGGGTAGAAACTCGCCCGGCGGCAACAACCCGCGTTCCGGATGACGCCAACGCAGCAAGGCTTCGAAGCCGAGCACTTTGCCGGTACGCAGATTGACCTGTGGCTGATAGAACAGCTCGAGTTGTCCGTTGGCCATGGCCTCGGCCAGTTGCGCCACCGGGCCATCCATGTCTTGCATGTTGCTGGGGTCGTAGCGCCGCCAGGTCGCCCGCCCCGCTTCCTTGGCCGCGTACATGGCCTGATCGGCGTGGCGCAACAAGGTATCTGGATCGGCGGCATCGGCCGGGAACAAGGTAAAGCCCAGGCTGGCCCCGACCTGCAGCTGGATATCGTCGATCGTATAGGGCTGGCCGATGACCTGCAGAATGCGCTCGATGCCGACTTCGGCTTCGGCGGCACTGCACAAGCCGGTGAGCAGGACGACGAATTCATCACCACCCAGGCGCACCACCGTATCCATGCCGCGCAGGCTGGATTCGACCCGGCGCGCACATTCGGCCAACAGTCGGTCGCCGATATCATGACCATGCATGTCGTTAACCGGCTTGAAACCATCCAGATCGAACAGGCAAACCGCCACCAGGGTCTCCTGGCGTTCCGCCACCTGGCAAGCCTGATGCAGGCGGTCGGCCAAGAGCAGGCGATTGGGCAAGCCGGTCAGCGGATCATGGCTGGCTTGCCACTCGGCATTGAGCAGCAGGCGCTTGATCTCGCTGACATCGCGCAGAACGATGATCCAGTTCGTTTCGCCATGCAGGCGCAGTGCCGTCACGCTCCCCTCGAGCGAGCGGATGCTTCCACTGTCGCGGCCGGCAAGAGCCACATTGCCGAGATCGACATAGCCGGCATCGCTCACTTCGAGCAACAGCGATGGCCAGTCGATCTCCGTACCCGAGTCGCTCTGCGACAGGTGCAGCAGGTCAGCAACCGGCAATCCAAAGGGTTCGTTATGCTGCAGCAGTTTGCAAGCCGACGGGTTGGCAATCACCACCCGGCCATGCTGATCGACGGCAAAGACAGCCTCCCCCATGGCATCGAGCACGCCGAGCAAGGTTGCCTGCTTTTCACGCAGGGCATTTTCAAGTTGCTGCCGTGCCGTCAGTTCGCTGGCAACTGCATCGGCCATCTTGTTGAACCCCGCAGCCGCTTCCCTGACCTCAAAGCTACCTGCGGGAGTGGCCCGCGCATACAGATGGCCTTTGCCGATCAACTCAGCGGCGTTACGCAGATTACCCAAACCGCGCAACGATGAGCGCAGGATAAGACTGATCGCCAGCAACAACACGACCACCACTGCCAAAACGGTCAGCACCTGAGCTTTGACCCGTTTCCAGGCCAGTTGCATGCCCTGCGCCACATCGAGACTTGCCGTCAGTTCGACGGAGTTCTTCACCGATAGCGCAATCTGCACCCTGACATCCGTCGGCGCCACCGGCAAGAGTTCGCCAAACCAGGCGGGGTAATCCGTCACCGGACTCTGCTCCACGGCAACTCTTTGCTCCGAAGCCCCCCATTCCAGGCGATGAATATCCAGGGCTTGCCGCATGATGCCTTCGAGGCGCCCACGGACCTCGTCATCGCTCGGATTTTGGCCCAAGTCGCCAAGCAAGGGGGGCAACACCGAATAGAGCAAGGCTGCCTTGACCGCGCTCCGTTCGCGTAGCGCTTCGACCTCTTCCAATGCCAGCGTCACCGTGCGTACGGTTCCCGCAGTCAGGATGGCAACGACAATCGGCAGCAGCAGGCGTCGGGTCAGGCCCAGGTGACGCCAGCCGGAACGTTCGGAAAAGGACATATCGGGAATAACGCCGCGGATAGCTTCGACCTCGCCCCCAGCGCCGGCATCACCGACAACCGTTAGGGCAGAAGACGTTCCGGTTTGATTACGAAACTATCAATATAAACCATACTCTCCTGATGGGTAAATGCCATTTTCATGTTCTTTTCGGCCAGGCTCCCCAGAATGGCCGCATCCTCCGCGGTCAGGCGCAGCACCTCGAGATTGTCGTGGCGTCGCAGATTTTGCGCATTCTGTTCCCACCAGACATCGACCGCTCTCGCGCCATAAGCCAGCACCAGAACGCGATCCGCCTTGTTGCATCCCTTGCGGATACGGCTCTCGTCCGGCGTTCCGACTTCGATCCAAAGGCGAATGACCCCGGACGGATCGATCTCCCACAGCGCTGGCTCATCGTCGGTCGACAAGCCCTTGCCGAACGACAGGTCCGGCCCCGCATTCAAGGCAAAGGCCAGTAGTCGAATCATCATGCGTTCGTCGGTTTCCGACGGATGCCGCGCCAGGGTCAGCGAATAGTCGCCGAAATGGTTGCGATCAAGGTCGGCAACCTGAATTTCAGCCTTGTAGATAGTGGATTTAAGCGCCATGAGTTTCCCATTGCAAAAAAGTATTATCCCATGACGATCTGCCCATTCCGGACTACGATAACGGAATCATCCAACCGGAGAACCTCGTCATGAAAGCTTCCCGCCTCAGTCTCGCCCTCCTGACCACTCTCGTTGCCGGCCTTGCTCTGCCGGCGCAAGCTGCCGACCTGCCCAAGCGCAAATCCGGACTCTGGGAAATCAAGACGCAGATGGCCGGCATGCCGGCCGGTGGCCCGGGTCAGGCGCCGATTCAGATGTGCGTAGACCAGACCACCGACAACATGATGCAGGAGCGTTCGAAGGAAAAGGTCAATTGCCCGACCATGGACGTCAATCGCGGTATCGGCAAAGTCACCATGCACATGGTGTGCAAGCACGACGGCGGCGTGACCAGCACCACCGATGCGATCATCACTGGCGACTTCGACAACAATTACAAGAGCGACATGACCATCCGCTACGACCCGCCGCAAAATGGCATGAAGGAAGCCAAGATGAGCCAGGAAGCCCGCTGGCTGGGTCCGTGCAAGCCGGGACAACGGCCGGGCGACGTCATCGTCCAGGGCATGCCCAAGATGAACATGCAGGACATGATGAACGACCCAAAGATCAAGGAAATGATGAAACGCCAGCAACAGGGACGCTGAATCTATAATTAGCGTTTTCTGATACTAGACCAAACACCATGCTTCTCACGATCCGCTCCTTCCTGACCGCCCTGCTCTGCCTCGTGGCAATTTCGGCTCGCGCCGAGGTGATCGATATCGACAATGCCCGCCTCGAGCAATTGCTCAAAAGCGGCGTGCCCATCGTCGATATCCGCCTGCAGTCGGAATGGGAGGAAACGGGCATCGTGGCCGGCAGCAAGCTGCTGACCTTCTTCGACGAGCGCGGCCGCTACGACGCGGGCGCCTGGCTGGAGAAGGTCAAGGGCATTGCCAAGCCGAACGAACCGATCATCGTCATCTGCCGCACCGGCAACCGGACCAAGCCGGTCAGCCAGTTCCTGTCGCAACAGGCGGGCTACGCCACCGTTTATAACGTCAAGGCCGGCATCAAGGGCTGGATCGGCGGCAGCGGCCCGGTCGTTCCCGCGGCACAGACGATCGCCGCCTGCAAGGCCAGCAAGGCTTGCTGATTCAAGCGATCGAACGGAAACGCTGCGCCAGCTGCGAACGCTGGAGCGGCAATCGACAGCCGGGCGAGCCCGGCTTCGTGCTGATCGAAACGGAAACGTCGGTCGGAATCTGCCAGGGCGGACCATGGGATGGCTCGGAACGCCGGGCGCGTTCGGCCTGCGGCCACTGGAAATGCTGGCCTGAACTGACAACGGGGAAATAAGGCGGGTGGTGCCCATGGGCAGGATCGAACTGCCGACCTCTCCCTTACCAAGGGAGTGCTCTACCACTGAGCCACATGGGCAACATGCGAAAACGGCTCGCCTTGCAGCGAGCCGTCGGCATCTTGGCTCCCCGACCTGGGCTCGAACCAGGGACCTACGGATTAACAGTCCGGCGCTCTACCGACTGAGCTATCGGGGAATTGCTTGTCAGCAACGAGTACTGACAGGGCGAGCATTATAGCCTGCCAACAGTGAAAAGCAAGACCAGATCGCTCTTTTCAGCAAATTAAGTTTTTCGCATGAGCGGTAATACAGCTTCGGCCATTGAACCGGCTTATTGGAACATGCTGCAAAGCAATTCCGTCCGGGCCTCTATTTTTCCGAACAGACCGCCAAAATCCTCTTGCCAATCAATGCCTAGCAACGCGCACGCCTCATCCGAGAGGACATTCACCCGCGAAGTCGTCCCGGCCGATAAATCCAGGGCATTGACGAACGCCTCGGCGACATGGGTGACGGCCACCAATTTATCCCCCGCAGTCTCGCCATCATGATGATGAGCAATCGCTGCGATCAATGATGCAGGGAGATTCCAGTGCGTCGCCAGAATACGGCCTACCTCGGCATGATCCATCCCGAAGGCCTGTCGCTCCGCAGCACAGATGTCTCTATCCCAGTTCATTACCTCACGCTGCACCTGCTGCCAGGCGTCGGCATGGAAGCGTACCATCCAGAGCTGGCCGATATCGTGCAGCAGACCGGCAACCAGGGCATGGTCCGGCTGATAGTGAAACTTGCGCGCCAGTTCCTGAGCGGCGACACCGACGGCAATGCTATGGGTCCAGAAATAGCGCGCGACACCGATCTTCTCGGCAAAACTGTTAAGGCTGACTGACAAAGCCAGTTCGCGCACCTTGGCCAGGCCGATCAGGGAAACCGCCCCCTGGATGTCGCGCCGGTCTTGCTGTCCATGCCCTGCCATCGCCGCGGAATTGGCCAGGGACAAAATGCGCGCGGTAATCACCGGATCTCGCGCTACCAGATTGGACAAAATACCCAGCGTGGAGTTGTCGTCGTCCAGAGAAGCCAGCAAATCGGTGACAACCGCCGGGAAAGCCGGCAGCGCTGCCGCCTTCTCGAGAATCTGCGCCTGACCCAGTTGCATCGACATCACAGACTCCGGTAGCGCAATACGGCTTGATACAGGCCATCGATGGCGGACTGGCTGCGATCTGCCTTGGCGAAGATGCGATCGAGCTTTTCCGTAGCCTGCCTGATCTGCTCGGAGATTTCAGCTTCCGAACGCAGTTCCGGTACTTCGACGCAGGCAAATTCGCCGTGATGCACGGCGATCTGCCGCAGATTCTCCTCGGTCAAACTATGGCCAAGCGGCAAGGCGAATGTTTTCAGCCCATGCTCGACCAAGGTCAACGGCGCGCCGAGCACCATGCCGGCAACGACTTCGGACAGGGGGAGATAGCGCAATCGGGTATCCATTCAGCCTCAATTCATCATGAATATTCGAACGGATTATCGCACCAAAAACTGACAAATCCTTTACATTTATCAATTCTTGTCAATTGCATTCGAGACGGGTGGCTCGAAAGTCAGCTGCATTCGTTCTTCCCTCAGCAGCGGCGTTTCCAGGCTGATTCGTCCCAAGGTGCCGGTACGGTAATCGGTCAGCAGTAGCTGAGACGCCTTCTCCAGATCGAGTTCTCCGCCCCGCCCCTTCAAAATGCAACCGCGCTTCTTGGCGACGGCTTCAATCACGCCGACAGCATCCATGCCTTCTGTCGTCAGACCATAGCGCGCCTTGAGCAGTTCCGGATATTGTTCCAGCAGAAAGCCCGCCAACCAGGTGCCGACTTCCAGTTCATGGTAGGCATTGACGCCGACCGCGTGACTGGCCGCCAGCATCATGCCGTCGAGCGGATGCTCGATCTTCGGCCACAGCATGCCCGGGGTATCGTAGAGCGTCAGGCGCGAACTGATGTCGATGCGCTGCTGGCTCTTGGTCACCGCCGGCATGTCACCCACCGCCGCCACCTTCTTCTTGACCAGCGCGTTCATCAGCGTCGACTTGCCGACGTTGGGGATGCCCATGATCATCAGGCGCAGCGGCTTGACCGCATCGTTACGGTGCGGCGCGAGTTGCTGCGCGAGCGAAGGAATGCGCGCCACGTCGCTCGCCTTCTTGCACGAAATCGCCACCGCCTTGACGCCCGGCTGCTGGCTGTAGAAGTCCAGCCAGGCCTTGGTCGCTACCGGGTCAGCCACGTCGGCCTTGTTCAACAGCTTGAGGCAAGGCCGCTGGCGGAAGGCGCGCAGCTCGTGGATCATCGGGTTACTTGACGCCGCCGGCAGGCGGGCATCCAGCACCTCGACCACGACATCGGCCATGGCCAGCGTCTCGGCCGCCTTCTTGCGGGCCGAGGTCATGTGGCCGGGATACCATTGGATGGACATTGTTATTCCTTGAAAATCCGGTTCAACCGCCCGTCACGGGCGGGAAGAAAGCCACCTCGTCGCCGTCGGCGACCGGGGCATTGAGCTTGACCATCTCCTGATTGACCGCGCAACGCAGATTCTTGGCCGTTGCCAGCGCCGCGCGCCCTTGCCCGATCAAGCAGTCGCGCAGCGCGCCGACGGTGGCCACCTCGGCCGAGAACTCGACGCTTTCGCCGCTCATGCCCAGCGCCTCTTTCAGGCTGGCGAAATACAGCACCTGGACGCTCATGCCAGCAACTCCGCGAAAGAGACGAAGGCGACGGTGTCGCCCGGATTGATCACCTTGCCGACCGGATTGATCACCAGTCCGTCGCTGTGGCACAAGGAGGTGGCGACCGCCGAGCCCTGATTGGCGTAGAACTCGACGCCGCCCTGGTCGTTCAGGCGAGCGCGCAGGAATTCGGCGCGCGCCTTGTCGGCCTTGGTCCAGGCCGAATCGGCACGCAACGTCAGAACGCGCGGCAGAACGTGTTGAACGCCCTGCAAACGCAGGATGAAGGGGCGCACCAGCATCAGGGCGGTCACGAAAGCCGCCACCGGATTGCCCGGCAGGCCGACGAACCACGCCTTGCCGCCATCGGCCTTGCGAATCTCGCCGAAGGCCAGCGGCTTGCCCGGCTTGATGGCGATCTTCCACATATCCAGCTTGCCTTCGGCTTCGACCGCCGGCTTGACGTGGTCTTCCTCGCCGACCGAGACGCCGCCGCTGGTAACCACCAGATCGTTCTCGGCCGCCGCCCGGCGCAGCGCATCGCGCGTTGCCTCCAGCGTATCGGCCACTGCGCCGAGGTCGCGCACTTCGCAGCCCAGGCTTTCGAGCAACGTGCGCAAGGCGTAGCGGTTGGAGTTGTAGATGCCGCCCGGCGGCAACGGCTCGCCCGGCTGCACCAGTTCATCGCCGGTGAAGAACAGGCCGACGCGCACACGGCGATAAACCGGCAGCTCGGGCAGGCCGGCCGAGGCGGCCAGGGCGATTTCCTGCGGGCGCAGGCGGACGCCGGCCGGCAGGATTTCGGCGCCGACCGCGATATCCTCGCCGGCGCGGCGAATGTTCTCTTCGGCGTGCGGCACATGATTGATCACCACGCCGGCCTCGCCGTGTTCGCAGCGTTCCTGCATCACCACGGCGTCGGCTCCGGCGGGAATCGGCGCGCCGGTGAAGATGCGGGCGGCGGTGCCGGCTTGCAGCGGCGTGCCGACCGTGCCGGCCGGAATGCGCTGGCTGACCGGCAGGCAGACGCCGGCGGTAGTCACATCGGCGGCACGCACGGCGTAGCCGTCCATCGCCGAATTATCGAGCGGCGGCACGGCAACGGTGGAGCGTTGCGCTTCGGCCAGAACGCGGCCGGCGGCGGCGAGCAGCGGGACGTGGCGCACTTCTTTGACCGGCTGCGCGGCAGCCAGCAATGTTTCCAGGGCTTGTTCAAAACTCAGCATGATGTTTTCTGCAAGTTCAGGGTTTGCAAGATGAAATCGGTGATGGCGGCCGCGTCGTTGATCGGCAGCGTGGGCAGATCTGTGGCCAGCTCGGCGTCAGTGGCGACGGCAACGATGTCCGAACGCTCAGGAAAGAGCGGCTGCTTGCCGTTTTCCGGGCGATAGACCTCCAGCTTGGGCACGGGTTCCTGCTTGAAGCCTTCGATCAGCACCAGATCGCACGGCGACAGGTGGCCGATCAGCTCGTTCAGGGTCGGCTCCGGCTCGTCGCGCCGTTCGTGCATCAGCGCCCAGCGGTCGCCGCAGGAGAGCAGCACCTCGGTCGCCCCGGCCTCGCGGTGGCGATAGGAATCCTTGCCCGGTTTGTCGATATCGAACCCGTGGTGGGCGTGCTTGATCACCGAGACCTTGAGGCCGCGCGCGGTGAGCTGGGGAATGATTTTTTCCAGCAAGGTGGTTTTGCCGGAGCCGGAATAGCCGGCGATGCCAAAGACTTTCATGGCGGGATTTTACTCGTTCAGGCGAAGAACACCGGGGCAAAACCGCCGCCCGGCGTCCGGAAATTGGTGGTTTGCCCCTGATAGAGGCGCGCCGCGACGCACTGGATGCGACCGGCGTACACGTAGCAGCGGATGTCGGCCTTCATCGTCGCCTCGCCGCCCTCGACCGGCACGACATGCTCGGAAGGCAGCGCGATTTCCTGCGCGATGTAGCCGCCCTGCAGGATTTCCTCGAACACGCGCTTGGTCAGCTTGTCGCCGCGATAGGCGGCGCGGCTGCCGAAGCCGGCAGGCGGCTTGAAGAACCAGCGCTTGCGCTCGGCCCAGAATTCGTCGCCCTGCCCCGGCGTCACGCTGACGACGCGCGGAATGCCGGCGAGCAGGGTTTGCTGTGTGGCTTCCTGCACGCCCAGCGCGTTCAATGCCGCCGTATCGGACATCAGCATCAAATTGCGCTTGTCGGCATACAGCGCATGGGCGCGCGGATGCGGCGTCACGACCACGCCGCCGCTTTCGAAAATTGCCCTTAAATGCCCGTGCACCGCAGCATTGAAGGAAAAATCGGTCAGCCGGTTGTAAATCAGGTCGATCGGCTCGCCAGCGTGCAGCAGGCGCGTTCCGTCGCTGTTCAGTTCGGCCGGGTCGGCCACCACGGCAGCGATGCCGTTGGCCGCAAACAGATCGCGGAACAATTCGAACTCGGGCGCGAGAAATTGCCCGGCCGGCGCTTCGTCAACAATGGCGATGCGGCGCAAGGGCGCATCGCCGTGCGCCAATCGCCACTCCTCGCGGAACATCTCGACGTAATCGGCGCACAGGCGGGCTGCCGCGTCCTCATGGCCATGCGCCGCCAGCAGATAGGCGTTGAGCAAGCCGCCGCCGGCATTGGTGTTGATCTCGATCAGCTTCGGCCCGGCTTCGGTCAGATGGAAGTCGTAGCCCATGAAAACGCCGCGCGCCGCATTCGGCAGGCGGGCGATGGCCGGCGCTTGCGCCAGCACCTGAGCCTGATAGGCCGGCAGCGCGACCACCGACTCGATGGCGTCGATGATCTCCGTCATCGCCTGCCGCTGGGCGACAGGCAAATGCAGGTCGGCCGCCGAGAAGAGTTGCGGCTGGCGTTGGCGCAGGCGGTCGAAGGTGGCTTTCATGGTCGGCAGGACAATTCAGCGGTTGGCGAAGAAATCGAGCACGACCTGCAATTCGCGGGTGCGCTTCATCGGCGGCAGACTTTGCCACACGCGGCGGCCATAGGGCTTTGATATGAGTCGCGGATCGCAGATCATCAGCACGCCCTTGTCGTTCTCGTCGCGAATCAGCCGGCCCGCGCCCTGCTTGACGTTGATGACGGCACGCGGCAACTGGTATTCGATGAAGGCGTTGCGACCCTCCTTCTTCATCTGGTCGATGCGCGCCGACAGCACCGGGTCGTCGGGCGGTGCGAAGGGAATCTTGTCGATGACGACCAGCGACAACGCCTCGCCGCGCACGTCCACGCCTTCCCAGAAGCTCTGGCTGCCGACCAGGATGGCGTTACCCATGTGGCGGAAGCGTTGCAGCAGATCGTTCTTGCTGCCCTCGCCCTGCACCAGCAGCGGAATATCCAGCCCCTCGTCCTCGATCTTCGCCTTGAGCAATTCGTGGGTGCGACGCATGGCGCGCAGGCTGGTGCACAGGAAGAACGCCCCACCGCCGGCCGCACGCACGGCCGGGAAAGCCGCCTCGACCACGGTTTCGGTGTAGTTCCAGGCATTCGGATCGGGCATACCGAGCGGCGCGTAGAGGATGGCCTGCTCGCCATAGTCGAAAGGGCTTTGCCAGCAGCTGCTTTCCGGATCGCCGAGGCCGAGTTCGGCGCAGTAATGATGGAACTTGCCCTGCACCGCCAGGGTCGCCGAAGTGAAGATCCAGGCGCGCGGATGGCCGCCCATCTGCTTGCGGAAGATGTTGGCGACGTCGAGCGGCGTCGAGTTCAGTTGCAGCGACTGCGTAAAGGCTTCGGCCCAGCGCACATAGCCGGCATCGACCGGGTTTTGCCACTGGGCGAGGCGCTGCTGCATTTCCAGTGCGCGCTGCCAGCATTTCTCCAGCCCTTCGGCGCGCTGCGCCTGCGTTTCGAGAATGGCGGCGAACTTGGCGACTTCCTCTTCCAGCGCGGCAACCGCTGGCAGGAATTCCGGCTTTTCCAGCAATTGCGGATGCGAGAAACGCCCGGCATCGACGCCAACCGCCAGGCGCAGATCGCGCGCCGCCTTTTCCAGCGCCCGGCTGGCGGTTTGCAGATCAAGGCAATCGCGCGCGCTGGCCAGGCCTTCGGAACGCGTATCGCGCGCCAGGTCGAGCACTTGTGCGGTGGACACGCTGTCGCCGAAGAACAGCGTCGCCACTTCGGGCAACTGGTGCGCTTCGTCGAAGATCACCGTGTTGCAGGCTGGCAGCAGTTCGGCCATGCCTTCGTCGCGCAGCATGACGTCGGCGAAGAAGAGGTGATGATTGACCACCACCAGATCGGCCGCCATCGCTTCCTTGCGCGCCTGCATGACGAAGCACTCCTTGTAGTCCGGGCAATCCTGGCTCAGGCAATTGTCGCGCGTCGAGGTGGCGCTGTTCCACACCGGCGAGTTTTCATTCACCTCGATGCATTCAGCTTTGTCGCCGGTCTGAGTGGTCTTGGCGAAGACCGCGATGCGCCGGGCGTCGGCCGCATCTTCCTTGGTCAGGAAACGGCCTTCGGCCATCGAACGTTCGAGGTGGTAGGGGCAAACGTAGTTGGCTCGTCCCTTCAGCAAGGCGATCTTGACCGGCGCCTTCAGCGCATCGCGCACCATCGGCAGGTCTTTGTTGAAGAGCTGGTCCTGCAGGGTCTTGGTCCCAGTCGACACGATCACCTTGCCGTTCGACTTCAGCGCCGGCACCAGGTAGGCGAAAGTCTTGCCCGTGCCTGTCCCTGCCTCGGCGATGAACACCGAGTTGCTGTGGATGGCGGCCGCGATCCGTTCCGCCATTTCGAGCTGCTGCGGACGAATGCGATAGCCGTCGATGGCACGCGCCAACGCGCCGTCGGGAGAGAAGATTTCCTGTAGGGAAGCCAAGGGGAAATTACGCCGGGAAAGTTGGCGCGCATCTTAACAGATCGCCCGGAGCCCAGCTTTTTTGGTGCATCGCAACACTCGACAGAACACGCAAAAATATGGCTTCATGCATTAATTTTTGTTGCAACAACACAAAACTCATTGGCATTTTTGCTGCATTGCACAAAATATTTCAACATCCCCTGTTATGACGTGCTAAAGTCAAAGCAAATCAATAACGAAGCGCGGATTTTCCCGTTTCCAACACAACACAGGCATTTGCGAAAGAAGCATCATGGCAAGCCACCCCGACCCCACGGGCACACGAACCGATCGCCTGAACGTGGATGCCAGCGGGCAGTTGAGCGTAAAGACGCTCGCCGGCCCCCGGCCCACGCAAAACGCTCGCCAAAAGACGGGCAAGAGCCGTTGGCCCGCCCGCCTCGACCTGCTGCAAAGTGCCTCCGGCCTCTTCCTCGGCCTGTTCCTGATTGCCCACATGGGTTTCGTGTCGTCGATCCTGATCAGTCACGAGGCCTTCTATAGCGTCGCCCGCTTCTTCGAAGGCGGCTGGCTGCTCGGCAAACCCTACCCGATCCTCGTCTCCGGCGTCGTCGGTCTGGTGACCGCCGTCTTCGTGCTGCACGCCTGGCTGGCACTGCGTAAATTCCCGGCCAATTTCCGGCAGTACCGCGCCTTCGCCCGCCATCGCAACAGCTTCCGCCATGCCGACACCAACATGTGGTGGTTCCAGGTGTGGACCGGCTTTGCCCTGTTCTTCATGGCCACCATTCACCTGTACCAGATGCTGACCCAGCCGGCGCTGATCGGACCCTTCGAATCGGCCGACCGGGTGTGGACCGGCGGCATGTGGCCGCTCTACCTGATCCTGCTGTTCGCCGCCGAGATTCACGGCGGCATCGGCCTCTACCGACTGGCCATCAAGTGGGGCTGGTTCCATGCCCGCACGGCCAGCCTGAGCCGGCGCCGCCTACGTCAGGGCAAGTTGGCACTGAGTACCTTCTTCATCGCCCTCGGCCTGGTCACGCTTTCCGCCTATATCAGCCTTGGACACGCACACGCCGACAAGGCCGGCGAACGCTACACCCCACCCAGCGCCATTAGCGCAGACAACGGGAAACACTGACATGCAGACCATCCACACCGACGTCCTGATCATCGGCGGCGGGTTGGCAGGCCTGCGCGCCGGTCTCGCCGCCCGCAAACGTGGCCAGCAGGTCGTCATCCTCAGCCTGGTGCCGCCCAAGCGCTCGCACTCGGCTGCCGCCCAAGGCGGCATGCAGGCCAGCCTGGGCAATACCCTGAAGGGCGCCGGCGACAACGAAGACGTCCATTTCGAGGACACCGTGCGCGGCAGCGACTGGGGCAACGACCAGGAAGTCGCCCGCATGTTCGTGCACACCGCGCCCAAGGCCGTGCGCGAGCTGGCCGCCTGGGGCGTGCCGTGGAATCGCGTGCAAGCCGGGCCGCACGACGTGATCATCGACAGCCAGCGTGTCACCCTGAACGAACCGGAGGCAGCGCACGGCCTGATCACCGCCCGCGACTTCGGCGGCACCAAAAAATGGCGCACCTGCTACGTCTCCGACGGCACCGGCCACGCCATGCTCTACGCCGTTTCCGACCAGACCATCGCCGAAGGGATTCCGGTGCATGAGCGGATGGAAGCCGTGGCGCTGATTCACGACGGCGGTCGTTGCCACGGCGCCATCGTGCGCAATCTGATCAACGGCGAGTTCGTCGCCTACGTCGCCCGCGCCACCTGCATCGCTACCGGCGGTTTCGGGCGCATCTACCAATCGACCACCAACGCGGTGATCAACGAAGGCATCGGCGCGGCCATCGCGCTGGACACTGGCGTCGTCCCGCTTGGCAACATGGAGGCGGTGCAGTTCCACCCAACCGCCATCTTCCCGGCCGGCATCCTGGTCACCGAAGGCTGCCGCGGCGACGGCGGCCTGCTGCGCGACGTCGATGGCCACCGCTTCATGCCGGATTACGAGCCTGAAAAGAAGGAACTGGCCTCGCGCGACGTCGTGTCGCGCCGCATGGAAGCGCACATCCGCGCCGGCAAGGGCGTCAAGTCGCGTTTCGGCGAACACCTGTGGCTGGACATCACCCTGCTCGGCGAAGCGCACATCAACGGCAAGCTGCGCGAGGTGAAGGAAATCTGCCAGTACTTCCTCGGCATCGACCCGGCCAAGCAATGGATTCCGGTGCGCCCGGCCCAGCACTACTCAATGGGCGGCATCCGCACCGATGCCCACGGCCACGCCCGTGGCCTGCGCGGACTGTTCGCCTGCGGCGAAGCGGCGTGTTGGGACTTGCACGGCTTCAACCGCCTGGGCGGCAACTCGGTGGCCGAAACTGTGGTATCCGGCATGATCGTCGGCGAAGCCATTGCCGACTACTGCGCCTCGCCCGACGGCGACCTGCAGGTGTCGACGGCGCTGATCCGCGAATCCGCCGAGCGCGTGCGGCGCGAATTCGCGACCATCACCGACGGTCGCGGCCCGGAAAACGCCCACCACCTGCTGCACCGCATGCAGGCGCTGATGACCGAGAAAGTCGGCATCGTGCGCGATGGCGAAAACCTGACTGCTGCGGTGGACGAGCTGAAAAGCCTGATTTTGCGCAGCCGCCAGATCGGCCTGCAAAGTCACCGGGCTGGCGCCAACCCGGAGTTGACCACCGCCTGGCGCCTGCAAAAAATGCTCAAGCTGGCCCAATGCGTCGCCTACGGCGCCCGCCAACGTTGCGAAAGCCGCGGTGCCCATTACCGCACCGACTACCCGCAGCGTAACGATGCCGAATGGCTGAAGCGGACCCTAGCCACCTGGCACGATCCGGAGCAGGTGGTGCCGAGCCTGAGCTACGAGCCGCTCGACATCCGCCGCATGGAACTCCCCCCCGGCTGGCGCGGCTACGGCACGCGCGATGCCATCGAGCATCCGGAAACCGCCCGTCGTTTGGCCCGCATCGAAGCGATCAAGGCCGATCTGGCCGGTGCCGACCGGCACACCATACAAGCCGCCCTGATGCCCTTCCTCCAACTGCTGCCGCCCCACCTGCGCGGCACTAATTCCCGCCTGGAAGACGCCGCATGATTCGCCTCCTGCGTAAAACCACCGCGCCCGCCCACGGCCGCAAGCTGACCGTGCGCATCCTGCGCCACAACCCGGCCGATCCTTCCAGCGTGCCGCACTTGCAGGATTTCGCCATCGAAGAAGCCGAAGGCATGACGCTGTTCATCGCCTTGAACGAAATCCGCGCCACTCAGGACAACTCGCTGCAATTCGATTTTGTCTGCCGCGCCGGCATCTGCGGCAGCTGCGCCATGCTGATCGACGGCCGCCCCGGCCTCGCCTGCCGCACGCTGACTCGCGACCTCGGCGACACCATCACCCTCGCCCCGCTGCCCGTCTTCGAGCTGATCGGCGACCTCTCGGTCAATACCGGCAAATGGATGCGCGGCACCAGCGAACGGCTGCAAACCTGGATTCACACCAACGCCACGCCCGACATCGACGCCCTCGAAGAACGCATGGAACCGGCGCTGGCCGAGGAAATCTACGAACTCGACCGCTGCATCGAATGCGGCTGCTGCATCGCCGGCTGCGGCACGGCCCAGATGCGCGAGCATTTCGTCGGCGCGGTCGGCCTCAACAAGATCGGCCGCTTCCGCCTCGATCCGCGCGACACGCGCAGCGACGAGGATTTCTATGAGCTGATCGGCGACGACGATGGCGTCTTCGGCTGCATGTCGCTGGTCGGCTGCCACGACGTCTGCCCCAAGCAACTGCCGTTGCAGACCCAGATAGCTTTCCTGCGCCGCAAGATGGCGCTGATGGGCCTGCGCTGAAGGCATCGGCCTATAATTGACCGTTATACGGTCAATCAGCAAGAAGGAAAATCGATGCGCATTCTGCTCGCACTGGCGCTCTGCCTCGGCCTCGCCACCCATGCCACGGCTGCCGAAACCATCGAAATGCAAACCTGCACCGACGCCAATGGCCGCAGCTACAAGGCACAAGCCGATACGAGCCTGCCGGTCATCGTCCGCTTCGGTGGCGAGGATGGCCGCCGCGTCATCCGCCACAATCCGGAACTTTTCCCCGAGCTGTCACCGCTGGCTCGCGAATTCTTCTTCGCCCAATCCTGCGCCCGCCTGGCCATGGGCCTGCCGCCCGCTGCCCTGCCGACGCCAGCCCAGGCCCGCCGCGCCGATTGCGTCGCCCTCGGCACCCTGCAAGCCTCCGGCCTGATCGGCCAGGGCGCTGCCGCAATCGACCGCCTGCAGAACGAACTCGCCTTTTCCGACGAGGAATGGCAACTACTGCCCGGCCCCAAGCACGCCATCGACCTCTCGGCCTGCAGCGCGCAACCCGGCGTCGTCCGCCTGCCACTACGCGTCGAACCGACCGCCGCCCAGATGGAACAAAACGCCTGCGTCCGCCAGTGCGGCGACCGTCTCTACGCTTGCCAGGGTCGCGGCAAACGCGACGGCGACGGCGCCTGCCTAAGTACCTATCAGCAGTGCGAAGCGGGCTGCAAAACCCGCTAAGGATTTTTTAGCGCAGCGCCGGCCCGAGCACCAGCCACAGGGCCGTCGCCACCAGCATCCAGCCGAAGGCGACGCGCATGCGGCGCTCCGGCAGCTTGTGCGCCAGCGCGACGCCGGCCGAAACGGTAAATAGTCCACCAATCGCCATCGGCAAACCCAGGCTCCAATCCACCCGCCCGGCGCCGGCGTAAGTCGCCAGTGCCACGGCCGAACTCGGCGCCACCAACGCCAGCGACAGGCTTTGCGCCACGGTCTGGCGCAAGCCGAGCCAACCGGAGAGCAAGGGCGTTGCGATCAAGCCGCCGCCGATACCGAGCAAGCCCATGCTGCTGCCGCCAGCCATGCCGACGAAAGGCAAGGCTCGCACTTTGAGCGTGGCGCCACCCGCCTCGCCTTTCCGGCGCGGCATCAGCAATTGCAGCGCCAGCAAGGTGATGCAGGCGCTGAACAGCAGGCGCATCACGGTCGGATTCAGCCAGGTCGTCGCCACGTGGGCGATCAGCCAGGTGGTCAGCGTTGCCGAGACCCCGATGGCCAGCGCCGCCTTGAGCGGCACCGGATGACGCTGGCTGTAGCGCCACCAGGCAATCAGCAGGTTCGGCACCATCAGGACCAGCGCGGTGCCCTGCGCCAGCGGCTGCTCCATGTGAAAACCCAACACGAACAGCGGCACGGCGACGATGCCGCCACCGATGCCGAACAGCCCTCCGAGAAAACCCAGGCTGGCGCCGAGGGCGAGCGTCAAAAACAGATCGGTCATGCTGGGAAAAAGGCTCAAAAGCGTCATTGCTGCGGTGCACCGGCTAAAAAGGCAAAAAATGGCCGCACCGCAATGGCTGTTCAGCCCGGAGGAGAGTTGGGCCGAACCGCCACGGCAGGCGACCAGACGATGATATTGATCGCCGAGCGAACTACAATGCAAAGCAAGTCAATTAATTATTGCTTTAATCACAATAATGGACAGCACCGCCGATCTCGCCTTCTTTGCCCTGCTCGCCCGCCAACCCAGCCTGGCCGCGGCAGCGCAGGCGCTCGACGTGACGCCGCCAGTGGTCAGCCGCCGCCTGGCTGCGCTGGAACAGCGCCTCGGTGTACGCCTGCTCAACCGCACGACCCGCCGCGTCAGTCTGACACCGGAAGGCGAGCGCTACCTCGAAGACGGCGAGAACATCCTGCGCGACATCGAGCGCCTGGAGCGCTCATTGACCGAGAGCCGCGACACGCCGCGCGGCCTGCTGCGCATCAACGCCGGCTTCGGCTTCGGTCGCCGCCACCTGGGGCCGCTGATCGCCGAGTTCGCCAAGGCCTGGCCTGAAGTCGAGGTCATCCTGCACCTGTCGGATCGTCATCTCGACCTGACCGAAGGCGCCTTCGACATCGCCATCCGCTTCGGCCCGCCGCCGGACGCCCGCATCATGGCGCGGAAAATCGCTTCCAACCGCCGCCTGCTGTGCGCTGCTCCGGCTTATCTAGCCGAGCATGGCCTGCCGACGACACCGCGCGATTTGCAGGACCACCAATGCATCGTCATTCGCGAAAACGAGCGTGCCTTCAACAACTGGCAATTGACCGACGGCAAGCAGCAGACCATGGTCAAGGTGCGCAGCCGGCTTGGCGTCAATCATGGCGAAATTGCCGTGGACTGGGCGCTGGCCGGGCACGGCATCGTGCTGCGTTCGGAATGGGACATCGCCCCCTATCTGCGTTCCGGCGAATTGGTGCGCGTGCTGGCGCCGTGGGTCGGCACTGCCGCCGACATCCACGCCATCTACCCGCCGCGCCACCACCTGTCGGCCAAGGTGCGCACCTTCATCGATTTCCTGGCCGAGCGCTTCGCGCAATACCGCGTGCCAGAGGGCGACGCCCCCTGGTAAGCGCGCCGCCGGTCAGCCCTGGCGCTTGCGGCCCTGCTCCAGCCAATGAAGGAGAGTAATGTAGAGGTGATCGGGTTTCACCGGTTTGCCGATGTGGTCGTTCATGCCGGCTTCCAGGCAGGCCTGGCGATCTTCGTCGAAGGCATTTGCCGTCATCGCCAAAATGGGCGTATCGCGGTTCAGCGAATCGGCGCGGATGGCGCGTGTCGCCTCCAGGCCATTCATATTGGGCATCTGCATGTCCATCAGAATCAGGTCGTATTGCTCCTGCCGCGCCTTGGCCAGCGCGATAGCTCCATCGCCGGCCAGTTCGACCGTCAACCCGGCTTCTTCGAGCAGGCCGGAAGCCACTTCCTGATTGATCGGCTCGTCTTCGACCAGCAGGATGCGGGCATTGGCATAGCGGGCCCTTAGCGCCGCATCCGCACTCGGCGCCGATGTCATGTCTCCACCCGATTCGCCCCCCATCAGCGACCTGCCCTTGCCCATGCGCACGGTGAACCAGAAGGTGCTGCCTTGACCCGGCGTGCTATCGACGCCGATTTCACCGCCCATCATCTGCACGAGCTGGCGGCTGATGGCGAGGCCGAGCCCGGTACCGCCATATTTGCGGCTGACCGAGCTATCGGCCTGCGAGAAGGCATCGAACAGGCGATCCTTGTCTTCCGGCGAAATCCCGATGCCGGTGTCGCGCACCGCGAAGCGCAGCAGCATCTCGGTGGCGCTGTCCTCGACGCAATCCAGCACCACCGCCACCTCGCCGGACGAAGTAAATTTGACCGCATTGCCGGCCAGGTTGAGCAGGATCTGGCTCAGGCGCAGTGAGTCGCCAACGACATTCTGCCGGGCCAGCGCCGACGCACTGTCGACATGCAGGGCCAGCCCTTTCAGCTCGGCCTGATGGCCGACCAGGCTGGCGATGTTCTCCAGCACGCTGCCCAGCTTGAATTCGGCCTGCTCCAGCACCAGGCGGTTCGACTCGATCTTCGAGATGTCGAGAATGTCGTTGATAATCAGCAGCAGCCGGTTGGCTGCCGATTTGGCCTTGTCCAACTGCTCCTGCCCCTTGGCATCGGCCATGCGGCCGCGCGCCAGGGCGATCATGCCCATGATGCCGTGCATCGGCGTGCGCAACTCGTGGCTCATGTTGGCCAGGAAAACCGATTTCGCCTGGTTGGCCGCTTCGGCCGATTCCTTGGCCTGGGTCAGTTGCAGGTTGGCGTTTTCCAGATCGGCATTGAGCGCTTGCACGCGTTGCTCCGATTTTTGCCGCTCGGCGACTTCGTGCAGGAGATGCTCATTGGCCTTGCGCAGCTCGTCGGCCTGGCGCTCGAGGTTTTCGGTATGCCCGCGCAACTGCCGGGCCATGTCCCGCATTGCGCCGAACAAGGTATTCACTTCGCGGATCGGGCTACGCAAAGTGGTACGCAAGCGCCACTTGCCGGCCGCCAGGCTGGAAGCCGCCTGCGACAACTGGATCAAGGGTCGCGACACCCAATCGGTAGCGAACAAGCCAAGAAAGATGCTGAACAGCGAAACAAGCAGCGCCAGATAGACGATGTTCTGCAACATGTCGCTGGCCACCGAGGCGAAATGACTCTTCGGCAGGATGACGCCAATGACCAACTTGGGACCAAGTTCCAGTTGATGCGTGTGCCAGTCGATCAGGTAGTCGCTGCCGTCGACGGCGAAATCCTGCTTGCCCTCAGGCCTGGCGGCGCCACTCAGGGCTGCCCCGGCAGCCCGCAGTAGCGGATTGTCGCTGGTCGCCAGTTCGACCCGTTGCGTTGTCACTCCGTCAATCCGATAGATCGCCTCCGGTGTCGACGTCGCCAGCAACTTGCCATCCGGCTCGGCGATGAAGGCCACGCCATTCGAATTGACGCTCAACTCGCGCAGGAAGGCGCTCAACTGCGACAAGGCCACATCGGCCGTCGTCACTCCAAGGAACTCACCCTTCGGCCCATACAAGGGCGAAGACATGCCGATGCCCAGGGTGTCGTAAGCGCCGGCGGCATCGTTGATCACGTAACGATAGGCCGGATACCAGGCCAGCCCGCCCTTCTCGACCGCCGACTTGAACCAGGGCCGGGTACGCGCGTCGAAATCGGCATTGCCGCGCGACACGAGCGTGGTGCGCCGGGCCGCATCGTCGGCCCGATAGATATGCAGCACCCGCTGGTCGGCGATACGTGCGTGCAGCATGCGCAAGCCACGATCGCTGCCCAGTGGCGGGCGGCTACCGCCGTAATACTCGCCGTCGGGCAGACCGATTGAAATGAAGGTCAGCAGCGGCTGCTGGCGAATCTGCAACATGAAGCGCTGCATCAGCGCCTCACGATCCCCCGGGTTCATCAAGCCGGCACGCGCCAGCTCCACGTTATGCGTCACGATGCGCCGCGGCACCTCGAAAAACGCCGTCACCCTGTCGTGAACGCGTTCGCTAAATGATGTCGCCAAGGCGGCGACGAACTGCTCCGACGACTCCTTGGCGCTACGAAACGTCACCCAGCCGCTGACAGCAATGATCGGCAGCAGGACCAGCAACAAGGCACCAAGCAGGAAGGCACGCAGGCCGAACCGACCTTTCGACGGTTTTTGTTCCTGCTCTTCCGTTTCCGCCCGGGCGCGGGAGAGCAACGACACCACCAGGATCAACGCGATCGCCAGCCCGGCGCCGCGGATCAACCTGACCCGCAACGATTTCTCCGGCACAACGAGCACCGGTGCCGCGGCGAAACGCCACTCCCCGCCCGGCACAGCCATATCCACATGGACATGCGCCCCGGAGAAAACGGCGACATCGCCATAGAAAGGATCGCCCTGCGCGCCCGAGCCATCCCGCCCTCGAATCGCCAGCCTGAAGGGCAAATCGTCGGCCACCAGACCGGCATCGGCCAACAAGCCCTCGAAATCGACCGCCGTCGACACGACCCCCTTGAATTCCGGCGCCTGCCCCGCTGCCGCGCGATAAACCGGTGTCCGGCTGACCACACCCAGGCGGCCGCTCTGCACCAGCTTGAAGGGGCCGGCCAGCACCGTGTCCTTACGATCCAGCGCGCGCTGCACACCGATCATCACATCCGGCCGGTTGACGTAGTTCATGCCGAGCACGGCTTCATTGCCCTGGTAGGGATAGGCAAAGGTAACCACCATGCCGCGCGACAAGGTCACGTTGATGATGCGCCGATGTCCGGAAATCAGGCGCTCGGCCACCTGACTCAAACGCTCCTCGCCAACCTCCAGGCTGGAGGGCAAGGCCGCGCCGAAGTCGTAATTGACCTGCAGGATGGCCGACAACTCGCGTTCGAAACGCAACACGGCGGCACGCAACTGCACCTCGGCTCGCCGCATGGCCGCCTGCTCGACATCGTGGCGATCGAAGCGCTCGACCCCCATGGTCAGCAGCCAGCCACCCACGATCACCGCGAGCACCTTCAACCACGTGGTAACAGGAATACGTTGAATCAACACCAGCGTCAGACCAGAATCTTGTTCGAAGTACCAAGAATAACAGCGAAGTCAGGCAAATGGATTCATCGGCCAGCCACGCCCAGGCCGCTAAAGGCTAAGCCGAGAAGCAAAGCTGGCCCCATTTTTGCTGCCAGTCAGCTTTTGACGAAATTCCTGTCGACAATCCGACAAAACGCACGATGACCAGCCCAGCCACCACCCGCTACTTCACCAGCTACAGCGGCACCAAGCTTCCGCTCAACCTCGTCGGCGAAATCGACGCGGCCGGCATGAACAACCGCAACACCTACTTCCGCGGCAGCTACGACGCCGGCGGCCAGCTCGTCAGCTGCGAAAAGGTCGTCTACGGCGAAATCGAGATGCGCCACGACTACCACTACCACGCCGATGGCCGCCTCGCCCGCGCCGAAATCGACGACGGCAGCGGCGACAGCAACGTCATCGACTACCCCGCCTGAATTCCGTTTCAACCTGCAACACCGTCTTAACCACCTCATCAGGAGAACTCACCATGTCCGTCGCCCCGATCAAGGCGTTTTCCGACAAGGCGCGCGCCGATGCCGCCCTCGCCGAAGCCCTCAAGGCCTGCCAGAAGATCAAGGAACTGCGCGCTCTCGCCAAAGACAACGGCTTCGAAATCGTCGAAGACTCGCTCTACCCGCCCAACGAGCCGCAATTCACCGAAGACCAGCTCTCCGAGCGCCTGGTCAAGGCCCTGCTGCGCGCCTGAGCGACCGAAGCAGCAAGAGAGGTGCGAGCGCCAATGGCTAACGCACCTTCTCGGCCAGCGCCGCGCGATGCGACTCGCACTCCCGGCGCTTGGCCTGCAAAGCCATCTGCAGTTGCATGACGTTTTCCTGCTGGCGCTCGCGCGCCCTCTGCGCATTCAACATCGCTTTGGGTCCGCCACCGTCGTAACTCACCGGATTGGCCAACTCTTCTTCCAGATGTGCCAGCAACTGGCGGAACTCGCCCTCGCATTGACCAAGTGCTTCCTGTTGAGCCGCACGCCGACGCACGGCCATACGCTCCGGCACTCCATCCGCGGCTTTTTCATCGCTTGGGGACAAGCGTTGCAGCAGATTCTGGTCGCTGGGCTGCTGCCTCAATTGCGTGCTGCCGCGACAAGGCTCATCCTGAAAGACCACGCTCTGCCCTCGCCCACACTTGTACGCCCCCTGCGCCCAGGCATTCACCGACGACAAGGCCATGAGCGCTGCCGTCAGGAGGGCGGGTTTAATGATTGAAATACGTTTCACGATTCATCGCCGAAGACATGAGTGTTGAAGCGTCGAGCACGATCTTCGACAATGCGCCAAGCCAGCCCAAACCTCAAGGGGCAGCCCGATAACCCAAATACCCCAACGCCGAAAATCACCATGACCACCATCTACCACAACCCGCGCTGCGGCAAATCCCGCGACACCCTCGCCCTGCTCAAGGAAAAAGGCATCGATCCGCAAATCGTCCTCTACCTCGAAACCCCGCCCAGCACCGCTGAAATCAAGACCCTGCTCAAACAACTCGGCCTCGCCGACGCCCGCGCCCTGATGCGCAAAGGCGAAGCCGAATACAAGGAACTCAACCTGGCCGACGCCAACCTGTCGCAAGACGCCCTGATCGAAGCCATGACCCAGCACCCCAAACTGATCGAGCGCCCCATCGTGGTCAAGGATGGCAAAGCCGCGCTGGGCCGACCGCCGGAGAATGTGCTGGCGATTCTGTGAGCGGCGGCTGAACCGCTAACAATCGCCTCTCAAGCAAGGCTGTCCGACGCATCGCGGACAGCCTTTTCTACGCCCCAACCAATGCCATCGGAATGGACGCATCCGCAGTGAATGCGTATGCTTATACCCATCGCGTAGCTCACAACCCGCCAAAATGAGGTGATGTGCCCCCTCAGTCAACGATGTCCGGTTTAGCGGATTGAAACTAACCATGAATAAACCACAATCCACCAGAAATGCTTGCGAGACAAGCGAAACTCGCTGTCCTGTATTCCAGCTTATTGGACAGGTTTCAGAATTAGGCGTCAGTTTTGACGTCTACTACTAGTTAGGTGTAATGCCGGTGCTCGACACGCCTAAGCCATCATTTCGCGTTTATGCAGTTATTTTCTGGCTGCTCGTCTTCGGCGTTGCCATGTTTGCTCATGGCTGGTTTGGCTGGGCCGAGGGTAGCGTTCTCGTTCGGCTAAAGAACACCCCACCATACATTGCGGCTCCCGGCAGCAGCACAGCCACTTCGTTCTACGTTTATACCCTTGGGTTCATGGCCGTTGGTTCTTTGGCCTCCTTGGGCGCCATATTGCTCGCTTGGTCGGTCCTTTTTGCATCGCCCCGCCAGAAACACGAAGTCATCCGCGTACTCAATCAACCCATAAAAAGCCGCCTGCGCCCAACCATTCCTACTTGGTTCTTTTGGGGTGTTATCGCAACTTTTATTTCGGCGCTCGTCTATGCAGCTATTAAATCCACCTAACAGGCCGGTCAAGGCGTGGCCTTCGGCCACTGGGACGTCCCGCAGGCGGGCCGCCCCTTACCTAAAACGTTGTGGGGCATGATGGGGCAACTGCGCGTGATACCTATTGTTGCCCTTGGCATCATTGCTGGCTGTACATCAGTTGCTACACATCGAGAGCCGGACGACTGGCGAGAGCGCCTCATGATGGAGGCTAGGAAGCCGGGAATAGTCGCCCAGTTCTGCACCTTCAAGACCAACTCGCCAAACTTTCTCGTAGTTCATGACATTCGCCGCAAAGATGGCGTACCCAGGAGTATAGGTAGCGCGGTTACTGCCTTCGTTGGCAAGTCGACGTCCGGGCAATCTGTATTTCTAAGCTATTTAGGAACACTCGACGAATTCGCCGGTGCCACTGTTCTCCCACCGGCTGCCCCATTACAAGTATTCGTACCAATGTCACCATTATCTGAGTGGAGCGATTGGCAGTTTCCAGCATTCCTATCCAACGATCGAGATGTAGAGCTGAGAATAATGAATGGTCGAAAGGTATCTGGGGATTCACACGTTTCACCGGTCGTAATGGCACGCTTTAGGGTGAACTCCTATGTTGAGTACAGCCGAGAGACCGATGCAATACGTAAAGCCGGTCACAACAACAACCTTCTCGACTGTCCGTTGCAACCCAACGACTGAGTTCCTATGTCAGCAATGCCCCCCAACCCTGCGCTCAACCGGACGCTGCGCGATAAAGCTGCGCAGCGCCGGTTAGCTCCACGTTGGGTGACAAGGAGCGAAAGCTGATGGACACAAGTGACCGAGATCGAAAGAAGGCCTGGAAGCTGCAACAGCGGAATCTCGCACGGGACGCATTTCCAATCTCCGATGCTCTGCTGGAGTCGCTGTTTCAGGCCGTGGATGCACAAGTTGAGAATTCGGGCTGCGACCACACATTGCGATTCACTCAGGCATGGATTGAAGAACACAAGCAACCGGAGGCGGAAATTCTCGCTTGGTTACGCGATCACGGTGGGTTCTGCGACTGCGAAGTTCTCTCAAACTCCGTAGATCACTGGGAGCAGAACCGATGATCAATTGCCGCCCAACCTGTCATTCCACCGGACCTGCGCGAAAAGCCGCGCAGGTCCGGTGAATTCAAACGTTAGATCACTCGGGGATCATCCGTGGCATCCAAAGCGCTGACAACATTTCTTGCTACGCACACTCGCGGAAGATCGATGGTCGACCGCTCAATTAAGCTCTATCGAGCGATAAATGACCTCGAAGACGATCCAACAGTTGATCAATACAACGATGGTGACTTCATAGCAGATGCTGGCGGTGCCGGAATCGTTACTGTCATCGCTGCGTTCGACCGCTACTTCACCACAAGGTTTTCCGAGTGCGTAGTGCCAATCCTCAAGAAGGAAGGCCCCTCCGAAGGGCTACTGAAAATCTTGGCGGACGCGGGGTTGGATTTGAAAGGTGCACTTGGCCTGCTCCATATGCAGCGACCGCATCGAAGAATCAGAACATTGGTCGACGACCACTTCTCGGATTACACGACACAGAAGTTCCATGTAATCGACGATCTCTTTAAGTCCATCGGGATCGCCAATCTCACCGTCAACGCTGAAAAGAAAGCAAAGAAGAAAATTCTTCGAACTTCGGTAGAAAAGCTGGTTCGTCGAAGGCATGTAATCGTGCATGCCGGCGACGTAGATAGCCGAGGGAATTTACGCGCGCTTGATCCCTATGACGCTTTGAAGAGAATTGACAACGTCAAGCTCTTGGTCGAGAAAGCCGATGAAATCATCGAAAAACGCTTGCAGAAGTGCAAGTGATCTAACCCTGCGGTCAACACGGACGCTGCGCGATAAAGCCGTGCAGCGCCGGTTACCTTCACGTTAGTGCTCCGTCAATGTTCGGTTTTCCAAGCCCGATTCTCTACGTGATGATTTCGCCAGAACTTCTGACGATCAAGAACCTGCGTTCTGGCCGAGTGATTTCGGAAGTGCCCGAAGTGGCGATCAGTCAGTCCGCCAAACCCGAGATCATCGCGATAGGGGCCAAAGCGCGCGACGCGGCGGCATCGCGGCCCTCTCGGATCGTCAATCCATTCGGGCACCCGCGGTCTCTCGTTTCCGACTTCACGCTCGCCGAGCAGCTTTTGAAGCACCAGGTAAGGCAAGCGATGGAGAAATCGTTCCTAGCCCTATCGCCCACGATCATCATGCACCCGCTGGGCGATCCCGCCGGTGGCTTTACGCAAGTCGAGCTTCGCGCATTTCGCGAGATGGCGATGGGTGCCGGCGCGGCGAAGGTGTTTCTCAAACTGGGCAAGCCACTGACCGACCAGGAAATCGTTCAGATTCAGAAAAATGGGCCTGACTTTCCAGATTGATCGCTGAAAGGCTGCATTTTTGCCCTGCTGCGGTGCACACCCGATTTTTGCCAAAAACCGAAGTGCCGTTTAATCTGACTTCCGCTCCTGTCCGACGTATTCTTTGCATTCGCCCACCGATGGAGGAAGACCATGCGTGCTCTCGTTATTCTGGCCTTCTGGCTACTTTCCGCGACTTCCGCCCTGGCCCAACAGGTCATCGATATCCCGACCCGACCGGGCGTAACTCAGCGGCTGCTGGTGCTGACGCCGGCCAATGCGAAAGCCACGCTGATCATGCTGCCGGGCGGGCATGGCGGGTTACAGATTTTTCCCAATGGCGGAATGAAATGGGGAGAAGGCAATTTCCTGGTGCGGACGCGCCAGCTGTTTGCCGATCAGGGCTTCAACGTGGTGGTGGTCGATGCGCCTTCCGACCGGCAATCCCCCCCTTTTCTCGCAGGCCTTCGGCAAAAACCCGAGCATGCGGACGATATCAAGGCGGTGATTGCCTGGGCGCGCGAGACGTACAAGCTGCCTGTATGGCTGATCGGTACTAGCCGCGGCACGCAGTCGGCGGGCTATCTGGTCACGGAGTTATCTGGAAACGATGGGCCGGATGGGGTCGTGTTGACGGCCACCATCCTCACCGACCCCAAGGGGCGTGCCGTGCCGATGATGCCGCTGGAGAAGATTCGTATCCCGGTGCTGGTGGTGCATCACGAAGAAGATGGCTGCTCGCATTGCGCCTTTGCTGGCGCGCCTTCACTGATCGACAAGCTGAGCAACGCCTCGCGCAAGCAGTTGCTGGCCTTCAAGGGCGGGCGGAATGTGGGCGATCCGTGCGAAGCCATGGCTTATCACGGCTTCAACGGCATCGAGAACGAGGTAGTGCAGCAGATCGGGCGCTGGATTCTGAACGACAGCAAATGAAGCGCGGCCGTGGCGCCATATTTGATGCACCACGCAAAACCTAGACGCTCATGAAAACGCACTCAAAAGCGCTACGCCTTGCTGCATTCCTTCTTGGCACAGCATTTGTGCTGGTGGGCGGCTTGATCGCCGCTGCCGTATTGAGCCTTCTGCCGCAACAGCAATTCCTGGCCTGGCCAACTCGGGTGCAGTTGGCGCTGGGCGGCGCAGTATTCATCTTTGCCGGGCTGGGGATCCTGCTGTTTGCGCTTGAGCATGGGCTGGCCGCTGCCAGACTGGGCGCCGGCGCCATGCTGTGCTTTGTGCTCAGTTTCAACTGGATTGCCTTCGGGCCGGGCGATCATGCCTTCCGCCGAAGCGTTTCCAGCAGCTGGTCAGCGTCTGAAAGCGCCGATATTTCAGAATTTGAGGGGCGAGCCGTCTTTGGCGGGGTTGCGTTATTGCTGGATGCACTGATCGTTTACGCTTTGCTCCGGCCAAAACAAGGCACCACGCGAGACAAGCGCTGAATCAACGCATCTGCG
Source organism: Azonexus sp. (assembly GCA_041904995.1). Taxonomy (GTDB): domain Bacteria; phylum Pseudomonadota; class Gammaproteobacteria; order Burkholderiales; family Rhodocyclaceae; genus Azonexus. The sequence continues at coordinate 18,968 of JAYRMB010000014.1, read as the reverse complement.
AATCGAGCTGCCGCGTCTCGCCGGCAAACATGAACCTGCCGTAACCGCGATGGTGCATGGTCTGCCGCTCGGCAATATCGCCGTCGGTCCAGGCCTGTACCACTTCCAGCACGAAGAAGCTGTAGCGATTGACCAGGCGGGTATCGAGCACGCGGCATTCCAGGTTGGCGAAACATTCGGCGATCAGCGGAGCCTGCACTTGCGCTGCCGGCAGCGGCGTCAGGCCGAAAGCAGCGAATTTGTCGATGTCGCGACCGCTATGGTTGCCGCAGGCGACGACCTGATCGGCCAGGCTGGCATCCGGAATGTTGATGACGCACTCCTTGGTCGCCTTTAGCGCGGCGTGGCTGTAGCCGCAGACGACACAACCGACGAGCGGCGGCTCGAATTCGAGCATGGTGTGCCAGGAGAGGGTCATCACATTATTCTTGCCGCGCCTTGCGGTGCTGAGCAGTACGACCGGGCCGGGTTCGAGCAGGCCATAGACCTTGGCCAGCGGAAAACTCTTCTTTTTCATGGCGGACTCCAGCGGTCGGCCACCCTTGCCGCCGGTAACCCTGCCCTGAGCGGGGAAATGGGGGGCAATTCCGCGGGCTATTCCGGACACCGTACGGCGGACGGCCGACCTTGCTTTCAGCTTAGTTCCGAATCCTGCCCTTGCCAAAGATTTTGCCTAGCTCGCAAGCGCTTCTGGGCGCCGTGTTGTCGATGCCCAGTGCTTCGATCGTTACAAATCGCTACAAATGGCCGTCATCGCATGCTCGGGCAGATCGTTAAGTAGCTATGGCAATCGTGAATCAATGGAGAACAACATGATCCGCAACCCCAACTACGAATCCACCCAATTCATTCAGTCGCTCAAGGGCGCTGGCGTCGCCATCAGCAACGAGCAGGAAGTGATCGAACGCCTGGAAGAAGCCCGTGAATGGCACTACGCCTTCACCACCCTGGTCAAGCAGGGGCAACGGATCGGCATCAGTTTTGTGGCCAATCCCGGAATGAAATCGGCCGAACTGCAGCGCATTTTCGCTCAGTACAAGTTCGCCGAGCAGGCCGAAGCCACGTTCGAGGCCAATCTACTGCACTAAACCCATCGTTATGAGAGCTCCGGCAATGCTGCGCAGATTCCTGATCGCTGTTTTGACTTTCCTCGCCGTGACGGGTGTTCACGCCGAGGAAGTGTCGGTTGCTGTTCCGACAGAAAGCGCTCAGGTCTTGCCCGCCATGGACGGTGCGTTGGCAGCGCTTAGCGCAGAGCCGCTGCCGGCTATCTCGGCCGAGCCGAGCAAACATCTCACTGCCAGCCCTGGCCTCGCTCAGAGCAAAACGATCAAGGCCAAAAAGCATGCCGCCGCAAGATCGATGCTTTCACGCGCGGCCCGCGAGCAGATCGCGCTCTATAAAAGCGCGGCCCAGACCGACGACCCGACGCGGCAAATCGCCTCAGATGACGATGAAGACGATCCCGGCCTGGACGATCTGGATTTGCACCGTTCCTTCAGCCGCCCCAAGCTGGCCGGGGAAACGTTCGACGGCGACGACGACCATCTCGCCCTGCCCGCTCACATCCAGCTACGGCTGTTGATGGCGCGAGCCAAGGCGGTCGATGCACATGTTCTCAATCAGGCTGCGGCCGGCGTTTCGGACGAAGCACTGTCCGCCAACGTCAAACTCCGCCTCTTCGTGGCACGCAACCGCGCCATGGCGGCCTACCACAAGAAATTCGGCGACGCCTGAGGGCAATTTGAACGGCTGGCGACGATGATCGCCGCCAGCCAGCCAAGCCTTGCCGACGCCGAAACACGCCTGCGCCAAACGGGCGCATGATGAAGGTTTCCCGGATTGCCCAGCGCGCCACGGTTTTTGCCCTTTTTAGCCGGTGCACCGCGGCAGTGAGCTACGCACCGGCCACGGAACGATTTACTTGCTCAAGCGCGCCTGCCGCCGCACCGCCGCCGACATGGCGATCTTGCCGGTGCTGGCGAAGGCTTCGAGATTGGTTTCGATGTCGTCGAACTCGTAGCGGTAATTGACCATCAGCCCGAAGGACTGGCGGAAGCCCTTGGCCGAGGAGTCGGCCAGGTAGTTGAGGCGCTCGACCCGTGCCCCGTTGCCGAGGTGGAAGCGCGACACCGGGTCGAACGGCGGGCCTTCCTCGCCGCCGCCCTGCTTGGCCGTCGCCAGATAGCGGGCGCCGAGGCGCAGCAGCGAGTCCTGCACGGAACGCACCTGCTTCTTGTCCTTGGCCCATTCGCCGGTCGAGAGTTGATCGAGCGGCAAATCGATCTCGGCTTCGGCCAGCACGCCCGGATTCTTGCGCACCCAGGCGGCCATGCCCGGCAGCGGCGACAGGGTGGCGAAGTTTTCCAGCTTGGGAAAATCGCGCTTCAGGTCGTCGATCACGCGCTTCAGCAGGAAGTTGCCAAAGGAGACGCCACGCAGGCCAACCTGCGTGTTCGAAATGGAGTAGAAGATCGCCGTATCGGCCTTGCGGTTGTCGAAAACGGGGGCGTTCTCGTCAAGCAGCTCCTGCACGTTGCCGGAGATGTGATCGGTCAACGCGACTTCGACAAAGATCAGCGGCTCGGCCGGCATGCGCGGGTGGAAAAAGGCGTAGAGCCGGCGGTCGGAGTCGAGGCGGTTCTTGAGGTCGGTCCACGAGCGGATCTCGTGCACGGCTTCGTATTCGATCAGCTTCTCGAGCAGTGCGGCCGGCGAGTTCCAGGTCAGGCGCTGCAATTCGAGGAAGCCGACATCGAACCACGCCGAAAGGCGCGACTCCAGCTCGCGGTCGAGTACGGCCAGCTCCTTGTCGTTTTCCAGATAGCGCAGCAGGTCGGCGCGCAGGTCGACGAGGAATTTGACCCCCTGCGGGATGGCGTTGAATTGCGTCAGGATGCGGATGCGTTGCGAACGCATGGCGCCGCGCAGGGCGGCTTCGGCCTTCCATTGATCGGCCGTACCGACCGCCTTCTGGTAAGCAGCGTGGGCCTTGTCGACCTTCTTCGGGTCCGGCCCGAATTCGAGCGCGATCAGCTTCAAAAACTGATGGCGACCTTCGTCGTTCAGGCCAAGATAGGTTTCCGCCAGCTTGCCGGCACGCACTCGCGCCGACACTTCGCCGCCCTGCCCGGCCGCACATTCGCGCAACTGGGCACGCAGCTTGTCGATGCCACGCGCGCTCAGGGCGCTGGGTTCGCTGCCCGGCTGCATGAAGGAACGAAGCTTGTTGACCAATCCTGTACTCACCATGGGTCACCTCCTTTTTTCATCATTCTGCCCGATGTATCGCCGCCGGCAAAACCAGTGTTGGTGCGCTTCTTGAGCAAACAAGCCCAGCCCTGAAAATATTTTTCGGATGACCTGTAATAAATCGCCCACCTGCCGCGACCAATGCTCAGAGACACATCGTCTCGATCATCCCAACCTTGATGGAGAATCCCATGAAAAAGCACAACATCGTTTCCCTGGCCGTCGGTTCCGCCTTTGCCGCCACCCTCTTCGCACCGGTCGCCCAGGCCGCCGATACCCCCTTCACCGCCAAGCCCTTGAGTGCCGGCTATCAATTGGCCCAGGCCGACAAGAAGGCCGATGCTTCCTGCGGCGCGGACAAGAAGGGCGACAAGAAAGCCGACGCTTCCTGCGGGGCAGACAAAAAGGCTGCCGACAAGAAGAAGGACGGCAAGTGTGGCGAAGCCAAGTGTGGCGCCGACAAGAAGAAGTAATTCGTCAGCGATGAATGCGGCACGGGGAAGCCCCCGTGACCGCCTTCTTCCAGGGAGCCTGCATGAACCCCAAACACCCCAGCGGCGCCGGCCTCGGTTTTCGTCGCGAACTGATCGGCGAACTGAAGCGCGGCGTGCCGGACAACATCGCCTTCTTTGAACTGGCCCCGGAAAACTGGGCCGGCATGGGCGGCCAGTCGGCGCGCGACCTGCGCCATTTCACCGAGCGCCATGCCTTCGTCTGCCATGGGCTTTCGCTGTCGCTGGGTGGCCCGGCGCCGCTCGACGAAAGCTTGCTACGGGCGATCAAGGCCTTCATGACTGAACACGGCATCGCGCTCTACACCGAACATCTGTCGTGGTGTGCCGACGACAGCCATCTCTACGAACTGCTGCCGCTGCCGCTGACCGAGGCGGCCGTGCGCTGGACGGCGGAACGCATCGCCCGCGCCCAGGACATCCTGGGCTGCCGCATCGGCATCGAGAATGCCTCGTACTACATCGCCCCGCCGGGGGCGGAAATGAGCGAGGCGGAATTCATCGGCGAAATCGTCCGCCGGGCCGACTGCTGGCTACACCTCGACGTGAACAACATCTACGTCAATAGCCGCAATTTCGCCTTCGACCCCTACACTTTCCTGCATGCCCTGCCGCTCGAACGCACTTGTTACATCCACGTCGCTGGGCATTACACCGAGCCGGACGGCTTGATCATCGACACGCACGGCGCGCCGGTCATCGATCCCGTTTGGTCCCTGCTCGAATCGGCCTACGAACGTATCGGCGGCGATATCCCGACCTGTCTGGAGCGCGATTTCAACCTGCCCGATCTCGCCACGCTGGCCGCCGAAGTCGGCGAAATTGCCCGGCGCCAGGCCAGGGTTTGTCGCGGCCAGCGGAGAAGCGCCTGATGACCGCCCATTTCCAGCAATTCCAGCGCGATTTCGGGGCTTACCTGCGCCATCCGCGCGGCAGCCATCGTCCATCCGGCCTTCCGGCCCGCCCTGCCGGCGTCTATCGCGAGCTCGTGTTCAACAACGTCTGCGGCTTTCTCGACAGCTGTTTTCCGCTCTGCCGCAGCCTGCTCGGTGAAACGCGCTGGCGTCGTCTGAATCGCGCGTTCGTTGCCGACTGGCCCTTGCATACGCCATGGTTCCGCGAGATACCTGCCGAGTTCGCCCGCTATCTGCGCGAGGGCCGCATCCGCCAGCCGCTGCCGCGCTGGTTCGCCCAGCTCGCCCACTATGAATGGGCCGAACTGGCTGTCGACACAATGGCCTGCGCCGAGCCTGGGCCGCTGGCGGCCGGCGCCTTGCTCGACACGCCGGCCGTGCTCAATCCGGCCCTGATGCTTCTCGCCTACGATTGGCCGGTGCAGCGCATCGGCCCCGATTATCGGCCGCACAAACCCGTGACGACCTGCCTGGCGGTCTTCCGCGATGCCGGGCAGCAGGTCCGCTTCAGCGAGCTGTCGGCCATGAGCCTGCGCCTGCTCGCCCTGTTGCAGCAAGCCGACATCACCCCGCGCCGGGCCATCGCGCAATTGGCCAAAGAACTGGCCCACCCGGCGCCCGACACCTTTCTGGCTCAAGCCCATGCCCTGCTGATCGAATTGCAGGCGCAAGGCATCGTGCGTGGAGAAAACCCATGAAAACCCTCATCGCCCGCCTGCTCGGCGGCCTCGACCTGATCGGCCTGTGGCTCGGTCTGCTCAGCCTGCGCCTGCTGCTCGGCTGGGATTTCTTCGAATCCGGCCTGGAAAAACTCCATGGCGAAAACTGGTTTGCCGACATCCAGGATCGTTTCCCCTTCCCCTTCAACTTCGTACCGGTCGAGCTGAGCTGGCAGATGGCCACGTGGTTCGAGCTGGTCGGCAGCCTGGCGCTGGTGGTCGGCCTCGGCACGCGTTTCTTCTCGTTTTCGCTGGTCGTGCTCAGCATCGTGGCCATTGCTGCGGTGCACTGGCCGGAAAGCTGGAATTCCATCGGCGAACTGTTGCAAGGCTATGCGCTGACCGACCAGGGCTACGGAAACTTCAAGCTGCCGACCATCTTCATTGGTATGCTGCTCCCGTTAATCTTTCTCGGACCCGGACGCCTCTCCCTGGACGCATGGATCAAGCACAAAACCTTGCAATCGTAGGCCAAGACGCCGCCAGGCAGATCGACAATGCCTTTGTCGACAGCGTGCGCCGCGACATGCTGAAATTTGCCCAGCTCCAGTTGCGCGATGCGGCGCTCGCCGAAGATGCGGTGCAGGAGGCGTTGATTGCCGCCTTGTCCGGCGAGCAGCGCTTTTCCGGGCGCTCGGCGCTGAAAACCTGGGTTTTCGGCATCCTACGTAACAAGATCGTCGATCTGATCCGGCAGAACAGCCGCACCACGCAATTCTCTGCACTGACCGACGATGAGGCGACGATGGACGAGGCCTGCGAAGCCCTGTTCAAGGAAAACCACCATTGGGCGCCGGCCTGCCGGCCGCAACGCTGGATCGATCCTGAAGAGAGCCTGCGCGAGCGGCAGTTCTGGGACGTTTTCGAAATCTGCCTGAATCACCTGCCGGAGAACACGGCGCGCGTCTTCATGATGCGCGAGTTCCTCGAATTCGAGACCAACGAAGTGTGTTCGGAGTTGCAGATCAGCACCAGCAACTGCAACGTCATCCTCTACCGCGCCCGTAACGGCCTGCGCCGCTGCCTGGAGAGCGGTTGGTTCGCACCGGGAGAACGGCCATGCTGAATTGCAAGGAAACGACGGCCCTGCTTTCTCAGGGCCTGGATCGCCCGCTCCAGCTCGGCGAAAAGCTGAACATGCAAATCCATCTGGCGACCTGCGAAGGCTGCCGAAACTTCAAGCGGCAAATGGCCTTCCTGCGTAACGCCACGTCCAGCCTGATCGAACAGACGCGCAGCGACAACGGTGAGAACTTGAGCTAGCCCTCCCGCGGGCCGAGCCACTTGACCAGGATTTTGAACAAAAGCTCCGGCTCGACCGGCTTGGCGATGAAGTCGGACATGCCAGCCTCCAGGCAACGCTGCTGATCCTCGATGAAGGCATTGGCCGTCATGGCGACGATCGGCACCGTGGTACAGCCGGGCAGCAGACGAATGGCACGCGTCGCCTCGATGCCGTCCATGCGCGGCATCTGCATGTCCATCAGGATCAATTTGTAGTGCGAGGCGGCGGCTTTCTCCACCGCTTGCTGGCCGTCGTCGGCCACATCGACAACCAGTCTGGTCTCGGCCAGCAAGGCGAGCGCCACTTCCTGATTGATCGGATCGTCCTCGACCAGCAGGATACGGCTGCCCACATGCTCTTCGCGTAACTGCTCCTCGTTGTCGTCGTGGCTGAGCGTATGGGTGTGAACATAAACGCCGACGTTATGGCACTTGCCGAAGCGGGCGCTGATCCAGAATCGGCTGCCCTTGCCCGGCTCGCTCTCGACTCCGGTCTCGCCGCCCATCAGGCGGGCCAGGCGATCGGTGATGGCCAGCCCGAGCCCTGTGCCGCCGAACTGCCGGGTGGTCGAGGCATCGACCTGCTGGAAGGCACGGAACAGGGTCGCCAACTTGTCGGGAGCGATACCGATGCCGGTATCCTTGACTTCGAAACGGACGAAAAGGCTGTCCTGATCCTCATCGAGCACCTGCGCCCGCAGGCTGATCTTGCCGCTGGCCGTGAATTTGACGGCATTGCTCGCATAGTTGAGTAGCGCCTGACGCAGGCGCGTCGGGTCGCCTTTCAGGCATGACGGCACATTGCCATAATCGACCTCGACGTCCAGCCCCTTGCCCCGCGCCGCTTCGGAGATCAGCGAGCGGACGCCATCGAGCACGGCGCTGGTGGGGAACTCGGTATGCTCCAGTTGCAGCTTGCCGGCATCGATTTTCGACAGATCGAGAATGTCGTTGATGATGCACAACAGGTGGTCGCCGGCATTGCCGATCTTTTCCAGGCGTTCACGCTGCTCCAGGCTGGGGCCGTCGCGCATCAACAGGCGGGTGAAACCGATGATGGCATTCATCGGCGTACGAATCTCGTGGCTCATGTTGGCGAGGAATTCGCCCTTGGCCCGCGCCGCCCGCTCGGCCTCCTCCTTCGCCACGCGCAGTTCATCGGTACGCAGGGCCACCAGGCCCTCCAATTCGCTGGCCGCCCGCAACGAGGCTTCTTTTTCGCGATGCAGGCTGAGGGTATAAAGCACGGAAGCATAGATGGCGACAATGAGCAGGTTGCCGACCGAGGCAAGCAGCAAAAAGATGCTCAGTTCCTGCCCTTGCTGTTGAGCGAGTTCCGGACTGGGCTGGAGCAGGAAAACCTCGAGCGCCTGCATTGCATCTTTCTTGCGCACCAGCACATGCGGCATGGTGCCGCCGTCGAGGCGGACCAGGCGTTGGCCGAAAGTTGCGCTCCAGGGCTCGATCGACAATGGCTGAAAGTCATGCCGCCGATACTGTGCCTGCAACTCGGCGTCCGGCTTGCCGGCAACGCTGGCACCGGGAACGGTCCGCAAATTGAGGCGATTATCCTTGGACAGGATGATGACGCCATTGGCATCAGTGATGAAGGACTCGAAATTTCCAGTCCAGCGCATGAAATCGGTGACGTCGCGCTTGGTTACCACGGCACCGGAAAACACGCCATTGGCCATGACCGGGTAGGAGAAATACAGCCCCGGCACCTGACTATTGCGGCCGACAGCATATTGCTCGCCAGGATGACCGGTCTTCGCCTCACGGTAATACTCACGCTCGGCATAGTTGTTGCCGACAAAACTGAGCGGCGTCATGTGGTTGCTCGACGCGACGCAATCGCCGCCAGCATTGAGCAACCAGATAGCGTCGGCCTTCAGCGAATCGGCGGCGGTAACGAAGAGATTGTTGACCGCCTGCAATTCGGGATTGGCCGCCCATGTTGCCTTGCGCTCGGCATGCGGCAACGGCGAAGCGTCGCCAGCCAGGCCGAACTGCTGCAAGGCACGCTCGACCCGCTGGTCCTTGGCCAAGAACTGCGGAATGCCGCGCAAGGCGAGGAGCGTTTCTTCAATATTGCTGACCAGCGAATCGAGCTGTCGGTTGGCCAGTGCCGTCTGGTGCGCCAGGGTTTCGGCCACGACCCGCTCCGTATAGCGGTGGGCGATACCCCAGGCCAGTAGTGTCCATAACAGAAGCATGGGCAGAATCCATCCCGCCTTGCTGTGGCGGAACGGCTCCATCACCCGTTCCAATAACATGCTGCCTCGCTCCATTGATCCCTGCCGCGCTCAATCTCGACAGATCATGACAATCGGCTAGCCAAAAGAAGTTGACCTACATCATGCTAGATTCGATTAACTCGTTTATCAATGCGAAAATTTGTAAAACCACTTACAAATAAAACAACAACTTAAACAAACAAACGTTCGATACTTGGATACAACAAAATCATATTCGTTCAATTCATTGGACATTTTTCGGCGCCGGCTTCGCAATAATCCACAGGAGATGCGCTATGGAGTCTTTCGCATTCGAGCAGCGGAAGTGGATAATCGCCCCCTGTTTCAACTCGAACGACAGATCGCCATGACTGCAAGCCTCCGTTTCGCCCTCGCCGCTGTTGCCCTGATCGCCGTTTCGGCCGCCCACGCTGCCGCTCCGGAGAAAACCGCCTCCGGCCTCGTCTATGAATCGCTGAAGGATGGCAACGGCGCGCAGCCGAATGCCCAATCCACCGTGCAGGTGCATTACCGCGGCACGCTGACCGATGGTCGCGAGTTCGACAGCTCCTACAAGCGCGGCGAGCCGGCCACCTTCCCGCTCAATCGCGTCATCCCCTGCTGGACCGAAGGCGTCGCCAAGATGCGCGAAGGCGGCAAGGCCAAGCTGACCTGCCCGCCGGACATCGCCTACGGCAGCCGCGGCGCCGGCAACGTCATCCCGCCGAACGCAACGCTGACCTTCGAGGTGGAATTGCTCAAGGTCGCCCGCTAAGCCATTCACCGCCCAGCAAAAAGGCCGGAAATTCCGGCCTTTTTGCCCATTTTCGGCCGTGCACCGCAGCAGCGAGCTAAAACCAGATTTCCGGATAACGCCGCGAGCGCGCCAGATTGTTGAACAGCAAAGCGATCACCAGCATCAGCACGGCACCGAGCAGGACGGGCATCAGCACATACCAGAAGCCCAGACGATGGATTTCGCCAGAGCCGACGACGGCAATCAGCGCCGTCGCCCCGCCGGGCGGATGCAGGGTGCGCGTTGCGTGCATCAAGGCAATGGCCGTCGCCACGGCCAGCGCGCCGGCCAGCCAGGGCATGAAATAGAGGCACTTCCAGCAGATCACGCCGACCAGCGCCGACAGCACATGGCCGCCGATCAGGTTGCGCGGCTGCGCCAATGGGCTGCGCACCGCACCGAAGAGCAGCACAGCCGAGGCACCGAAGGAGCCGATTAGCAGCACCCGATCGCCCTCGTTGAAGTAATGCTCGCCGAGCCACCCCAGCAGGGCGATGCCGCAAAAGGCACCGAGCCACGACAGCGCAATCTCCTCATTGCTCACCCGCGGCGGGCTGCCGCGCGTCGTGCCGCGCATCTTGCGCAGGTAATCCCGCCAGTTTGTTTCGAGCTTCACGCGGTATCGTCCTTGTCCAGCGCCATCCGCTCTTCCCGCAGGCGTTGCAGGGCATGCCGCCAAGCCAGGTGATAGACCGTGCGAAAATCCTCGGTACTGATATCGATATAGCCCGGCACATGGGCCAGCGCGTCGAGGATGTCCTCGTCGGACAACTCCAGCTCCGGGGGCTCGCTGCCCTTGTTGTTTTCAGCTTCCATGCTGTTCACGCGAGCCGTCGCTGGCCCGTCTCATTGGGGGCTGGTCATGCTAGGGGAAATGGGTCATGCGCCATATCCGCCATTCGGAGGATGCCGCTCCTGCCAAAGTAGGGCCGGCCCGGCAGCGAACGACGGTTTTTGGCCATTTTCGACAGTGCACCGCAGCAATCGCTCGGGCAAGTGCGCCAGCAACTTTTACGACATTTTTACGCCCTTAGCGCCAGAATGATCGGCGTTTTTATACGGCTTGGCCTAGTCTGACACCATCCGATCACAGAGATATGCCATGACGACCGAAACCCAAACGACCGCTAGCAAGCTGGACCGACTGACACCCAGTCGGCGCTACGCGTTGACCGTCGTCGCCTGCGTCGTCACCACCATGCTGGCGACTCCGCTGCTCGGCTATCTCGATCTCGCCAACATCGTCATGCTCTTCCTGCTGACGGTACTGGTCGTCGCCGTGCAACTCGGCCGCAACGCCGCCATCCTGGCCTCGGTGCTCAGCGTGCTGTGCTTCGACCTCTTCTTCGTCCCGCCCCGCTTCTCGCTGGCCGTCAGCAACATCCAGTACCTGGTCACCTTCGCCGTCATGCTGGTCACGGCGCTGACCACCACGCACTTCACCTCCATCCTGCGGCAAAAAGCCCGTGAGGCTGAACACCGCGAGCAGCGCACGCAGGCGCTCTACCAATTGGCCCGTCAGCTGGCCGGCGCCTTGAGCATCGAGCAGGTCGGCGAACTGGTGCAGACCTTCATGCAGGCCCAGGCCAATGCGCACAGCGTCATCCTGCTGCCGGGCGAGGGCGGCAAGACGCTGGCGACGCCGGCCCCGGCCGAAGCGCATTTCGTCGAAAGCCACCTGGCGCAAGTCGCCTTCCACAGCGGCAAGCTGGTGCGCAGCGACGAAGTCAGCGGCCTCGGCCTGGCTTCGCTCTACCTGCCGCTGAACGCCACGATGCGCCTGCGCGGCGTGCTGGCCGTCGGTTTTCCGGCCGAGTCCGAGGAACCGAGCGACGAAACGCTGTCGCTGCTCGAAGCCCTCGCCTCGCTGATCGCCGTGGCGCTCGAACGCCTGCATTACGCTGAGGTGGCCAAGACGACCGAGCTGAACATGCTGACCGAGCGCCTGCGCAGCTCGATTCTCTCCGCCCTGTCGCACGACCTGCGCACGCCGCTGACGGCGATGGTCGGCCTGGCCGACTCGCTGTCGCTGATCAAGCCGCCCTTGCCGCCGGCTGCGCTGGAAACCTCGCAGGCCCTGCACGAGCAGGCCTCCCGCCTGGCCGGGCTGGTCGGCAACCTGCTCGACATGGCCCGCCTGAATGCCGGTGAAGTGACGCTGCGCCGCGAATGGCAGCCGCTGGAAGAAGTCGTCGGTGCCAGCATCAAGCTGCTCGGCAATGCGCTGGCCGGCCACCGGATCAAGGTCGATCTCGACAGGCAGTTGCCGCTGCTCGAATTCGACGCCGTGCTGATCGAGCGCGTGCTGTGCAATTTGCTGGAAAACGCCGCCAAGTACGCGCCACCCCAGACCGATATTGAACTGAGCGCCAGCCGCCAGGGCGATGCGGTCGAGATTACCGTCGCCGACCACGGCCCCGGCTTTCCCGCCCAGCAGCACGACGAGCTGTTCAACATGTTCGTGCGCGGTCATCCGGAAAGCGGTAAGCCGGGCACTGGCCTCGGCCTGGCCATCTGCAAGGCCATCGTCGAAGCGCACCAGGGCAGCATCCGCGCCGAGAACCGCAGCACCGGCGGCGCCGCCGTCAGCTTCACGCTGCCCGTGGGCAAGCCGCCGGTGATCGAGGAGGAACACCTATGAGCACGCCCGCCAAAGTGTTGATCGTCGAGGACGAGAAGCAGATACGCCGCTTCGTGCGCGTCGCCGTCGAGGAAGAAGGCTGCCAGGTGAGCGAAGCCGAAACCATGGCCCAGGGCCTGCTCGAAGCCGGCTCGCGCCAGCCCGACCTGCTCGTCCTCGATCTCGGCCTGCCCGACGGCAATGGCATCGAGCTGATCCGCGACCTGCGCGGCTGGTCGGATATTCCCATCCTGATCCTGTCCGCCCGTTCGCAGGAAAACGACAAGATCGACGCGCTCGACGCCGGGGCCGACGACTACCTGACCAAGCCGTTCAGCGTCGGCGAGCTGCGCGCCCGCGTCCGTGCCCTGCTGCGTCGGCGCAGCCGTAGCGGCGAGGCAGCCTCGCCGCTGGTCGAGTTTGGCAACGTGGCGGTCGACCTGTCGCGCCGACTGGTCAGCCGCAACGGCGAGACGGTGCACCTGACACCGATCGAATACCGCCTGCTGTGTGCCCTGCTCGCGCATCCCGGCAAGGTGCTGACGCAGCGCAACCTGCTGCGCGAAATCTGGGGCCCGACTTATGTCGAGAGCAGCCATTACCTGCGGGTCTATGTCGGCCATCTGCGCCAGAAACTCGAAGACGACCCGACCCAACCCAAACACTTTTTGACAGAAACCGGCGTGGGCTACCGCTTCCAGCCGTAGGGGAAAATCATGCAACAGCAACAAGACCGTAAGCGTCTGGCGACGCTCACGCTGGCAGCGCTCGGCATCGTTTATGGCGATATCGGCACCAGCCCGCTCTATTCGATCAAGGAAGTCTTCGGTGGTGCGCACCATCCGGTGCCGATCACCCCGGACAACGTGCTCGGCATCCTGTCGCTCTTCTTCTGGTCGCTGCTCATCGTCGTCACTCTCAAATACGTCGCCTTCATCATGCGCGCCAACAACAAGGGCGAAGGCGGCATCATCGCGCTGATGACCCTGGCCCTGCACAAGGGCACGCCCGGCACCTGGCAGCAAAAGCTGCTGGTCACCCTTGGCCTGTTCGGCGCCGCGCTGTTCTACGGCGACGGCGTGATCACCCCGGCCATCTCGGTGCTCTCGGCCGTCGAAGGCCTGGAGATCATCACGCCGGCCTTCAAGCCCTACATCATCCCGATCACGCTGGTCATCCTGGTCGGCTTGTTCATCTTCCAGCGCCGCGGCACGGCCAGCGTCGGTGCGCTGTTCGGGCCGGTCATGGTGATCTGGTTCGCCGTGCTCGCTGCTTTCGGCCTGCTGGCCATCGTCGAGCATCCGGGGGTACTGGCCGCGCTCAATCCGCTGTGGGGCTTCAATTTCCTGTCGGCCAACCCGGCCCTCGGTTTCTTCTCGCTGGGCGCCGTCGTCCTGTGCATTACCGGGGCAGAAGCGCTCTACGCCGACATGGGCCATTTCGGCGCCAAGCCGATCCAGTACGCCTGGCTGGGCTACGTCATGCCGGCGCTGGTCATCAACTACTTCGGCCAGGGCGCGCTGCTGCTGGCCGACCCCGCCGCCATCGAGAACCCCTTCTACCTGCTGGCGCCAGAATGGGCGCGCTATCCGCTGGTCATCCTGGCCACCGTCGCCACCGTCATCGCCTCGCAGGCCGTCATTTCCGGCGCTTTCTCGATCACCCAGCAGGCTATCCAGCTCGGATTCACACCGCGCCTGGAAATCCAGCACACCTCGGAGAGGGAAATCGGCCAGATCTACCTGCCGGCAATCAACTGGCTGCTGCTGATCTCGATCATCGCGTTGGTCGTCGAATTCGGCTCCTCGTCGAATCTGGCCGCCGCCTACGGCATCGCTGTCACCGGCACCATGCTGATCACCAACATCCTGGCCATCGCCGTCGCTGTGCGGCTGTGGAACTGGCACCCGCTGCGCGCAATCCTCGGCGCCCTGCCCTTCATCTGCGTCGATTGCGGCTTCTTCTTCGCCAATTCGATTAAGATTCCGGATGGCGGCTGGTTCCCGCTGGCCTTCGGCCTGGCGATCTTCATCCTGCTCACCACCTGGAAGCGCGGCCGTGAATTGCTCAAGCAACGCCTGGCCGAGGACGCCATGGACCTGAAAGGTTTCGTCGCCAGCATCGGCGACCACGGCATCGAGCGCGTCTCCGGCAACGCCGTGTTCCTGACGCAGAACCCTGGCGTGGTGCCGCATGCCCTGCTGCACAGCCTGAAGCATTACAAGGCCCTGCATGAGCAGGTGGTCATCCTCAGCGTTCAGGTCTTCGACGTGCCTTACGTGCCGGATGTGGACCGCGCGGAAATCCATCGTCTCGGCGCCAATTTCAGCCAGGTCGTCGTCCAGTACGGTTTCAAGGACGAGCCCGACATTCCGGCCGCCCTCGCCCTGTGCAGCGAAGCTGGCCTGACACTCGACATGATGGACACCTCCTTCTTCCTCGGCCGTGAAACCCTGATTCCCCGCCTCGGCTCGGACATGGCCTACTGGCGGGAACTGCTCTTCATCGCCATGTTCCGAAATGCCGGAAGCGCCACGGCCTTCTTCAAGATTCCATCAAACCGCGTGGTCGAACTGGGCTCGCAGGTCGTGCTGTAAGGCTCGTCGCCAAGCATCAAAAAGAAGGCCGGAAATCCCCTGCCTTTTTTGCCTGTTTCGGCCAGTGCACCGCAGCAGTCGCCAAAACTGGGCAAAAACCGGCGCGAGCCGCCAACTTTATCTATAATGCGCGCCCCCGAGAACGCGCTGGCACAAGCGCGGCAACCATTACAAGAAGCCCATGGCGAGAGAAACAAGCAAGAAGCAAGAACAGCTGTCGCTGCCCGAACTGGAAGCGCTGCCCTTCCCCGGCGAACGAGTCAAATCCATCGCCGCCGACGTCGTCAGCCTCATCACCGCGACGCCGGAAGCCGAAACGGATGCCGGCGCCAAGCGCCGCAAGCCGGCAGCACCGCGTCGTGCACGGACGCGCATGGTGCTGGTCAGCGATAACCTGGCCACCGAAACCGTCGAACCTGCCAGCGAAGCCAAGGCTGAAGAAACCGTGGCCACCCCGGCCGCAGCAATGACCGCCATGCCGAGTACGGAACCTTCCGCCCACGCCTTGCCCGCATCGCCGCCCGCCACCTTGGCCCAAGGCGCCGTCGCCAGCGGCCAGGATGCGAGCTTGAAGCGCGCCGCCTACCTCGCTACCCTGGCTGCCGCAGCCGTTGCCATCGTCGTGCTGATCGCCGGTGCCAGCCAGTTCGCCGACACCCAACGCGCCCAGCGCGCCTCCATCGCCCTGCACGACGAAACGCTGCGCCTGGAGCGTGACAGCCGCCAGGCCGAAACTCACGCCAAGGCGGTCGAGCTATTCATGAAATACAACGAGCTGATGCTCCAGCTCAACACCCCGCTGCCCAAGGGCGCCAAGCGCGAGACGCGCTACTGGAAGGAAAACCTCGCGCTCGGCCTGCTCGACGCACTGGCCAACCTGACGCGCGGCAGTCGCGAATGGGAAAACACCATTGCCTGGGCACTGGAGCGACACGTCCGCTTCATCCGCGACCAGCGCGCCGCCTGCTCGGCCTATTCCGACGAGTTCGTCCGTTTGCTGGAGAAGGCAGCCTCGGCCAAGGCTTCAGCCATCTGCCGCGACAGCGTTCAGGCCGACTAAGCCGCTGCTCGCGGCCGGCACTCAGCCGCCAAAAAACTCCCGCAGCGAGGAATAGCGCTGGGCCCGCGCCGCCCGCACGCGCCCCATCGCCGTATCGACCGGCACGCCAAACTGCACCAGCGCCTCTGCGGCAATCATCAGACTGCCCTCCAGCACTTCCGGGATCACCTCGGTCGCCCCGGCCGCCTTCAGCCTGCCCACCGACGATTCGTCGGCTGCTCGCACGATGATCGGAATGGTGGCCGACTCATGCCGCACCAACTGGATAATGCGCTCGGCCGAATGGGCATCGTGGTAAGCGATGACCACACCGCGTGCCCGGGCGATGCCCGCCGCCTTCAGCACTTCGGGCCGCTCGGCATTGCCGAAGGCGAGCACGCCGTTCTTCAGCGGCGCCTGCTTGATGCGGGCCGGATCGAGATCGAGGGCGACATAGGGGATGTCCTCCTCGGCCAGAAAGCGCGCCACATTCTCGCCCGTGCGTCCGTAGCCACAGAGAATCACATGCTGATCCAGCGAGAAGGAACTGACGGCGATGTCGTGCACCACTTTCGCCTTGTGCGCCCAATCGCCCTTGGCCATGCTCCCGGAAACACGGGCTGCCCACTCGATCAGGAAGGGAGCGATGAACATCGAAATCAGCATGGCTGACAAGGTGACCTGAAACACATCCTTGCCGATCAGGTTCAATTCATAACCAAGCTGGATCAGGACCAGGCCGAATTCACCCGCCTGTGCCAGCTGTGCCGTCGTGCGCAGGCAGACATCCATCGGGCTGCGCACGATCTTGGCAAGCAGGAAGACCACCAATCCCTTGCCGGCCACCAGCAGCAAGACAGCCAAGAGCAGCAGCAGGATATTGGAGAAGACAAAGGAAAGATCCAGCAGCATCCCGACGGTAATGAAGAACAGCCCGAGCAGGATGTCGCGGAAGGGCCGGATGTCGGCTTCCACCTGATGCCGGTACATCGTTTCCGAAATCAGCATGCCACCGATGAAGGCGCCCAGCGCCAGCGACAGGCCGGCGGCATGGGTCAGGTAGCCGAGGGCAACGACGATCCACAGCGTGGTCAGTACGAACAATTCCTCCGAACGACGGCGGGCGACCAGATCGAGTAGTGCCTTGAGTGGACGCTTGCCCAGGCCGATCAGCAGCACCAGCACAACCGTGGTCTGGAGTGCAGCGATCAGCAGCGACTGCGCCAGTGAATCCTGCGGCCGGGCCAGTGCCGGGAACAGAATCAGACACGGAACGACGGCAATATCCTGAAACAGCAGCACCCCCATGGTTTGCCGGCCCGAACGCGAATGCAGTTCGAAGCGTTCCGACAACATGCGCGCCACGATGGCGGTCGACGACATCGCCACCGCCAGCCCGACAACCAGCCCTGTCTCCCAGCGCTGGCCATAGCCAAACAGCGCGACCAGCGTCGTCGCCGTGGCCGTCAGCAATACCTGGCTGCCGCCAAAGCCGAACACCATGGTCTGCATGGCCCGCAGCTTGGCAATGCTGAACTCCAGGCCAATCGAGAACATCAGGAAGACCACGCCGAACTCGGCCAGGGTTTCGACCTCACGGGTCTCGGCCAGCAATTTCAGGCCATGCGGCCCGAGTGCGATGCCGATGGCAAGATATGCCAATAGCGACGGCAAGCGGAAGCGGTGCGCAAGATAGACGACACTCAGCGCAGAGCTGAGCAAAACGAGGACGGCGAGGATGTAATTCGACTGCATGGGCCGAAGTATCGCACCCCACCGAGCGTCAGGCCAACGTCAGACACATGGCCGAAGCGTCGCAATTGATCCTTTGTCAAAAAAAAATCGCACCTACAAGGGGCAAGATTGCCAATGGCGCTCATGCCCCTCAAGGGGAAGCCAAACTCAGCCTCGGGCAGCCTTCCAGTTCGGATGCTGGAAATACTTGCCATACGACTGCAAGGCCTGCAGCACACGCACAGCGCCGTCGTGCCGCGAAGTACCGCCCTTGCCCGACATCGCCTCAGCCCCGGCCGTCAATTCGGCGATCACCAGATGCAGCATGGCATCGGCCTCGGGTGCGAGCTGGCAGTTCGCCACCGCATAAGCCACCTTCTCGTTGATCCCGGCTGCCAGCTTGGCGTAATCGGCCTCACTGAAACGGTTCTTGTGAATCAACGGCACCGCCGTCACCATTGCCTGATTGATCCCATCCATCGCCTGGCGCAGCGCAGCATCGGTCACCCATTTCTTCCCGGCGTTCAGTTGCAACTTCTGCTCGGCGCCTTCGCCATGATGGTGATGGTGGTCCGCGGCCGCCCAGGCCGTCTGGCTCCCGGCAGTGGCCATGGCCAGCAGGAACGCAAGTGTCGATAGCAAGCGATTCGTCTTCATCCGATCTCCTTCGGGTTGGATTAAAAATACCCAACTATTTTTATCGGGTAATTCTCCAGCCGCTTTAACCGGGATCAATCCGGCGCCGCCCAAGGCGCCCGAAAGCTGCGGCAAATCGTCGCAGCGCAAAACAAAAAGGCCGGGATCGCTCCCGGCCTTCTTCATTTTTGGCCATTTCTGGCCGTGCACCGCAGCATTACGCCTTTTTGTGCGTCGCCAGGCGGGTCCAGGTGTCGACGACAGTGTCCGGGTTCAGCGAGATGCTGCTGATGCCCTGGTCCATCAGCCATTCGGCCAGATCCGGGTGGTCGGACGGGCCCTGGCCGCAGATACCGATGTATTTACCGGCCTTGTTGGCGGCGGCGATGGCCATGCCGAGCAGCATCTTGACGGCCGGGTCGCGTTCGTCGAACAGGTTGGCGACCAGACCGGAGTCGCGGTCGAGACCGAGGGTCAGCTGGGTCAGGTCGTTCGAACCGATGGAGAAGCCGTCGAAGATCTTCAGGAAGTCGTCGGCCAACAGGGCGTTGGACGGGATTTCGCACATCATGATCAGCTTCAGGTCGTTTTCGCCCTGCTTCAGGCCATGCTCGGCCAGCAGATCGAC
>JAYRMB010000043.1:0-2457 GCA_041904995.1 Azonexus sp. | reverse complement strand
GCAGCGCAGCACGCCGGGAGCGAAGCTCGTCGGCGAACGCAGCGATCAATGCCTCGTCCCTGGTCATGGGCAGGGACTGTCCGTTGCCTGACGACTCTATGCACCCGCATATGTGGTACAAAATAATCTGATGCCTGCGCCGGAGAGAGCTGGGCAGACGCTACGAATACCCACCTGAAAGGCACTATGTACGAGATCTACCACTCCGAGCACGACGACCAATGGCGCTACACCCTGGGCACGATCGGAAAGCGTCCGCTCATCACCATCGGCCTCAATCCCAGCACCGCCACTCAGGAGAAACTGGACAACACAGTCACCAAGGTGGAGAAAGTGGCCCAGCAATGTGGATTCGACAGTTTCATCATGCTGAACCTCTACCCGGTGCGGGCCACCGATCCCCAAGACCTGCCGTCCAAGCCCGCGCCCATGGCCTGCGAGCGCAATCTGGAAGAAATCGAGAAGATCATCGCTCAGTACCCCACCCCCACCATCTGGGCAGCCTGGGGTGAGCTGGTGATGAACCGCCCGTACCTCTACCGCACCAGGGACGAGTTGTTCCAGCGGCTGGAGAAGTACAACCCTCAGTGGCGCCGATTCGGTGAGCTGACCGCCAATGGTCATCCGCGCCATCCAGCGACTCTGAGCTATAGCTGGACGCTCGAACCCTACGAACTGGCCTGAACAGATGGCGGGTAGCTCTACCCGCTGCCCTCCCCTCCATGTTCCCCATCGCCGGGGAACATCCGTGTCTCGCACGGCAAGAAAGCCCGCCCCCTGTATCGTCCCTCAAGACAGCCTGACTGCTCCGGGCACCCCATCTCCGCCGCTGAAAAAAGCTATTGAAAATCAATGACATAGGAGTCAATGATATGAAATTGATAGCAAACAACTCAATAAAATTGGGGAGAGGAGAGCATCGCCTTGATCCATGCGGGTTCCGGGACGATGAAATCGAAATTTCCTACAAGCCCTCCAAATTCTCCAGAGTGGCGGTCAAGGAGGAAATTCGATTGACCACACCGAACCCGCCTGCGCCACTGCAGGCTGTCTATCTCCACCAGCGCGACGCCGGGATGATCGCCCGGTACCGCAACTGGGCCAACTGGCTCTCCGAGGGCCGAACTCGCGCCGTCGAGAGTGAGCTGATCGCCATGGATGGGGGTGACCCTGCTCCAGCCCTCTCTCGTGCCTCGGTGTGCGAATGGCAGGTACTGATCTATGAGCCCCCTGGCTATCCGTGTCCTGCATCAGCGGAGGTGCAGCCATGATGCCCCGCGAACCGCGCAAGGAACTGGGCGCGGCCCAGGTGGCAGCCCTCTGGCGCCGTGGCACCAACCATGTGGGCGGTGTGCGTGGCCTGATCCTCAACGTCACTATGTACGGATCACGCAGTTGGGTATTGCGCTATCAGGTGGCAGGCAAACGGCGCGATCTTGGCCTGGGCTCGTATCCGTCCGTCACGCTGGCCGATGCGCGGGAGGCTGCTCGCGCTGCACGGGCCAAATTGGCGCAGGGCATCGACCCTATCGAGGACGGGCGCCGGGCGCGGGCACGTCTGGTCGCGGAAATCCACACCAGCATGACATTCGGTGAAGCGGCCAAACGGTACATCGCCTCGCATGAGAAGGGCTGGAAGAACGCCAAGCACGCACAGCAGTGGCAACGGTCGCTGGATATGTACGCCACCCCTGTGCTAGGCAAGATGCCTGTGCGGGACATCTCGCTGGCGATGGTGCTCAAGGTGCTGGAGCCGATCTGGTCCAGCAAGACGGAGACGGCTACCCGCCTGCGCGGTCGCATCGAATCGGTCATCGACTGGGCCATTGCACGGGGATACCGTACGGACTCCAATCCTGCGCGCTGGAAGGGGCTGCTGGACAAGCTCTTGCCTGCTCCGGGCAAGGTGACGAAGACCACGCATTTTCAGGCGCTGCCCTATGCGCAATTGCCAGTATTCATGGAGCAGCTGGTGGGCCAGGAGGGGATGGGTGCCAAGGCCCTGCTATTCCTGATCCTGACGGCAGCCCGCTCCGGAGAAGTTCGCGGTGCCACCTGGGAAGAAATCGATCTGGCTGGGCGGGTGTGGACGATCCCAGGTGAACGTATGAAGGCTAGCAAAGCCCATCGGGTGCCGCTGTCGGATGCGGCCATTGCACTCCTGCAAGAAATGAAAGCGCTCACTCTCGCAGCAGGACGCGCCTCGGGCAAGGCGTATGTATTCCCCAGCCCCAACAGCCGTGACCCTGAACTGGGTAGCCCGCTCTCAGACATGACGCTCACGGCGGTACTCCGCCGCCTGAAACTGGAGGCAGTGCCCCATGGATTCCGCTCTACGTTCCGCGACTGGTGTGCCGAGCAAACCGACTACCCGAACGAGGTCGCAGAAATGGCACTGGCCCATGCGGTGGGCAACAAGGTGGAGGCTGCGTATCGGCGTGGTGACCTCCTCGCTAA